>JBBSBD010000214.1:0-10910 GCA_038251675.1 Chitinophagales bacterium
GAGCTTTTTTACGGCGAATTGTCGAAATATGCAGTCTTTGCACTCCTGCCTTCGTATCTTGAACGCAAAAACTCATCACTGGTTTACATGGCCGAAAAAATGCGGCTTAAATCAAACCGGCAGATAGGCGGTTTTTTCCTTTATGATCTTGAAACATTAAAGCAGCAATTATTGGAGGCACAGAAACTGGGTCTGAAAATTATGCTTATCGGGGTAACTTTTGCCCTTCTCGATATGGCTGAAAACTTTCCCGTAAAGATCCCGGATGCCATTATTATAGAAACAGGTGGCATGAAAGGCCGTCGTAAGGAAGTCACCCGCATGGAGCTGCATGAACAATTGTGTGAAAGTTTCGGCGTGGAAAAAATTCATTCGGAGTATGGAATGACAGAGCTACTATCACAGGCCTGGTCGTCAGGGGATGGTATTTTTCGCTGCCCGCCCTGGATGAAAGTGATGATATCCGATACCAACGATCCGTTGAGTTTTCTCGAAACCGGCCGTAGCGGGGGCATCAATATTATTGACCTTGCAAACATCCACTCCTGTTCGTTTATCGCTACGCAGGACCTTGGCCGGGTTCTCGAAGCTGAAACGTTTGAGGTGCTAGGACGTTTTGATAACAGCGATATACGGGGATGCAGTTTGTTGGCAACATAGCGAGGATTTAGCAGGCTTAGGAACGAAGAATTTGCGAATCAGGATTTGAGATTTTGAAATTATTGGCTATTACTTTAGAACTCTGGTATTACCAATCAGTACCTCACAACAACTCCATGTTAATTGGATGTAAAAAGGGAGTTTATTTCATTTTTATTTATCTAATAGTTAGTGATATACAGTTGCTTCGTATATTTGCTTAAGCAATGGTTTTTAGCAAATATCCGGGATGAGATTATTATTAAAGAGTGCTTGTATTTACGGAATTGACAGAATTAATATTTTGCATATTATTATTTTAGTTGCTTTTGGTGGAGAAAAATTATTCAGTCAGCCATTTTACGAATCCGAAAACCTTTTTGTAACAGCTTTTACTAACGAAGATGGCCTGCGCCAGAGCATGGTGAGCCAGGTTTGCCAGGACGAACGCGGATTGATATGGATGGTTACAGGCGATGGCTTACATTATTTTGACGGTGAGGAGTTCAGGTCATTCAGGGTGCCATACAACGAAATGTACAAGCAGGTCGACAACGTGATGCGTACACTAACCGAGAGTAAGCCCGGTGAATTGTTTTTAACTTCAACTTCCTCATTACTCCGATTCAATACTGCTTCAGCACAATTTAATGTTGTTTACCGTAAAGAAGGCATTTGTCCCATTTTGCTGAATGCTTCCATCGGAGGGCATCAACTGGTGTGGATTTGGGGATTGAATATTTATCTGTTGAAAAATAAACGGCTAACCCCATTAAAATTTATTGAAGAACCGAACGTAAAATTGCCATCGGATCTGGTTCCAATAAATGCAGTTCATTCAGCCGGGGATGAACTTTTAATTAGCAGCGATAAAGGTATTATTGCAGTGCAACTTACCAATAACGCCAACGATTCGGTGTTTAAAATAAAATGGCTGCCCCTTGCCGATTGCAAAAATATTGTAAAAACAAGGAATGGCAGAATACTTGTACTTGCCGGTGGCAAAATATTTACCTGGCATAAAGGTGGAAAACTGACCCTTTTCGAAGATACAAAAATACTGGGGCTAAAGAATATTTTTACTGATTCCAGTGATAACATCTGGTTAACAGATAAGGGTTTTAATAAGATTTATCGCCTTACCAATGGCATAATCAAAGAAATAAAACTGTTCATCCATGTAAGTAATACAACTGAACTTTTAACGCCCAGTATTATCAGTATTTTTGAAGACCGGGAGCATAATCTCTGGTTTGGCACCGATGGAAATGGTGTGTTGCTTTATTCTCCTGCTCAACTAAAGTTTCATAAATCAAATATAGGATTTATTCGTTGTGTGACTCCTTTTAATGGTAAAATCTGGGCTGGAACCTTTAACAACGGGCTATGGGAACTATCGCCCGATCTGAGTGATGCCAAACGGGTAAATCCCTTACATTTCAATAACAGCTCGTATTTCCTCGATTTAATTGCCGATCAATCAGGGCGATTGTGGATCGCAACCCGAACAGGCCTGGAAGTAGTTGATAAGCAAGGCAAAAGCATCTGGAAATATCCTTTTCAATGTTTGCAGGCAAAATTTATTGGTCAAAGTGCGGATACATTGCTATTAGTTTACGACAATCAGTTGCTAAGGATCAAGCCTTCCGACAATCCAGCTTTTTATAGTAAAAATCAATATATATCAATCCGGTCACTGCTCACGGTAGGTGATTATTATTGGGTAGGTTCATCCGATGGTATTTACAGGTATGAGAAGAAACTTGGAATGCAATTTGGTATTAATTTTAATTCGAAAAAGATCAAGCTTTCTTCCATACCGGTTTACAGCCTTCTTTTTTATAAGGGCCTGATATGGGCAGCAACGGGCAACGGTATTGAATGTTATGAAACTGATGGAAGAGTTCATGAGTTATCAGCTTGTTTCGTTTCGTTGAAAAATGATGTTGTTTATACCATTATCCCTGATAATTCCGGAAGGTTTTGGATAACCGGAAACAATGGTATAGGTTGTATTTTGCCTACTGATGACCGGGTTATCTTTTTTAACGGCAAAAACAATCTTCAGTCGCTCGAATTTAATTTTAATGCAGCTTGCAGTACGTACGGCAACTTTTACTTTGGAGGAATAAAGGGATTAAATCATATTCAGCCTTCTTCTTTTAATCCCGATAAGGTAGCACCGCTGGCACAATTAGTTTCGCTGTTTGTTTGCGATACCGCCTACTCACCTTGTATTCCGCCTGCTAACCTGGTTTTCAAACTCAGTCGGCTGGCACCACATATCGGCGGAAAAGTTTTTTCAACAGATTATGTGAATGCAGGATCCCTTCTATACTCTTTCTATCTCGAAGGGTATCAGCCGAAATGGAGCAAACAAACAAACAGTGCAGTTTTCTCCTACCGTGATATTCCACCGGGTGAATACCGTTTATTCGTTAAATGCGCCGATACATACATGAATTGGAGTAAACCGGTTTTGTTGTTTTCGTTTACCATATCACTTCCGTTTTACAAAACATGGTGGTTCCTGGCAATGCTCACATTAACCATAATTGGCATAACAATTCTTGTGGTTAAACAGGTTCAGAAGGTGCGGTATCAAAATCAACTGAAAGAAATGGAACGGCAATTTGCCATCGAAAAGGAACGCACCCGCATTTCGAAGGACATGCACGATGAAGTTGGCGCCAGCCTCACCAGGATATCAATTCTGAGTGAACTTGCGAAACAGCAGCGCGACACGTTGAAAGCACAGGAAATTATTAGTCAGATATCAGAAATTTCAGGCGGGGTGGTTGATGAGATGAGCGAAATTATCTGGGCCATGAATCCACGAAACGATACGCTTGACAGTTTTTCATCGTATATCCGTCATTATATTTCAGGTTACCTGGAAACGGTGGGAATATCGAGTACATTTTTATTCCCCGATGAAATTCCACCACATTTTATGTCGTCGGAACTGCGTCGCAACCTGTTTTTAACCGTTAAGGAAGCCTTACACAACGTGGTGAAGCATGCAGGAGCAACCAAAGTGCATAGTGAGTTAACACTTAAAGGACATATTCTTTTATTTGTAATTCACGACAACGGCAAAGGGTTTGATGAGCAGTTAATTAAATCGTGGGGCAATGGCCTCACCAATATGCGTAAGCGAATAGAGGAATCGGGAGGTAAATTTACTATTACTACAGGTAACAGCCATGGCACACGAATTATGCTGGAGGTTAACCTTGGAAATAAATCAAATTCACATTAACGTGTGATGCATTTGCTGTTTTCGCGCCCTAACTTTGTAAACTTAATACACTTTTATGCCTGCAGATATCAAAGTTCTGATTGTAGAAGATGACAGAGCAGTGCGCGATGGCTTGTGCGCCCTTATCGACGGATCCGACGGTTTCGATTGCTCGCATGCCTGCTCTTCAGCCGAGGAAGCGCTCGAAAGGGTTCCGAATTATCTGCCCGATGTGGTTTTAATGGATATCAACCTGCCCGGTATGAACGGTATCGAGTGTGTGGTATGCCTTAAAAATGCATATCCTGAAATACAGGTTATGATGCTCACCGTTTTCGACAATACGGATGAAATATTTAAATCATTGGCAGCCGGGGCAAACGGTTATTTGCTGAAAAAAACACCTCCGGCCAGGTTACTCGAAGCCATCAGCGACCTGGTAAAAGGGGGCTCGCCCATGAGCAGCGAGATTGCCCGGAAAGTGGTGCAAACATTCCATAAGCCCGTTTTGCAACATTTCCCCGAGGCCAACCTCACCCCAAGAGAAGAGGAAATACTACACTATTTAACCAAAGGATACTTGTACAAGGAAATTGCAGAAGCACTTTTTATTAATATTGAAACCGTTCGTACACATATCCATAAAATTTACCAGAAACTACAGGTACGCACCCGCACCGAGGTGCTGCTTAAGTGTATGAAGCAACAATAATCTACTTCCTTTCCTTTCTGCTGGTCACATGTAATTTTCACACGTTCGTGTGATTGACAAGCCTGTTTAATCTTTTGATATTTGCCTGTCAGGTAAATGTAATTTCCTGAAAGCTTTACTCTTAAGTGTGCAAACCATTTTAAAAGCACTTTATAGTTCCAAACAGGATAATCAGGCATAAAAAATGTGGAGTCCAGAACCCACTAAAAACGGACCTGCCCCGCACAGGTTTTTGCTTCGGGGGCGAAACTGAAAAGTTAAATGAGTAGTGAAATAAACGAAAATTGCCATGAAAATCACTTTATAAAATATCGCTTTAAGTTCGCTTGTCTTTACGAATGCCTATGAACAGGAATTTAAAGGCATGAGAAGAAATATCGGCGAATTCAATAAGCAAACGTAACAAATCAATTTACCGGATTTGTTATCTGATAGAGAAAAGTAACAATCTTAAAAATAGTTCCTTTAATTATCAATAAACATTTAAAAACAAAACAAATGAAGAGAACAATTATTTTAGGCATTATGTTAAGCGTTAGCTTATCGATATTTGCCCAGCAAGAGTTTAAACCGGAGCAAACTATTACGTACCCCTTTAAAGTTACCTCCAAAGCCATTAATCCAAGCCATACACTGGTGTTAATAACCGATAATAAGCAAGTAGCCATGGTGGATGCCGTATCGTGCAAGGTTAAATGGTCGATCGTTTTAAAAGAAAAATTCAAAATCGATAAAGCGGTATATTGTGGGCTTTCGAGTGTGAATGACACCGTGTGGATTATTTACGATGAAAACAAGGAAAAAAAAACAATCAGTCTAAGTCCTGAAACAGGTGAAAAAATAGCAGGGCCTGTGGTAGAGAAACCCGTTTCGGCCGAAAAACCAGCTTCAAAGGAGAAAGGTAAATTCCTTGATATGAAACACACTTTCCCCTTTCACGAAAATGGTGTAACCGTTTCGGTGAATTATAAAATGAAATTTCTGGCTACTGTGTGGTCAAGTTCCGATGCAATATTGAGTGTGAAATGCGATGGCAAATATAAATGGAGCCAAACCGTTAACGCCAAAGTAACACCTGCACTTACCCCTCCGGGCAGCAGGCAAATGGCCGACTTTTTAACTGCATACGTTCAGGGCGACAAACTCTTTATTGTGAACGATGGCTTTTCGGTGTTAGACCTTGCAAGCGGCAAAATTTTATGGGAAAGTGGGTTCGATTATGTTAATGCCGGTATAGGTTTAACCAAAATCACACAGGAATATCCCAAAGCCCCATTCCCTTATTGCGATAACCAAGTGGTTTATGTAACCGATATGCACGATGATGTACGAAAATTACGAGCCTTAGACGCAAACTCTGGCAAACTGATTTGGGAAAGTGAACAATACGATAAGGATGCAATGGTTTCGAACATGTTTTTTATAAACAATACAATAATTAACCAATTTGGCGGCAGTATTCATTCACTGCTTTATAAAGTGGGTATTGGACAGGATGCAGTGGAAACATGGATAAAGGGATATTCATTTCCTACGGATGGCGGATTTAAAAGCTACGATGCAAAAACGGGTAAACTGATCTGGTCGACCTTTGATAAGAAAGAATTTGCCGGTTTGAAGAAGAGATCAACCAATTCAATAATAAAGGACAATTTAATTTTTGTAGCCACCGAAAAGGATTTTTTTACAATAGATGCCCTTACCGGGAAATTGATTTTTTCTACCCCGATTTCGAAACTGGATATTGGACTTGCGTGCGAATATTCGTTCCTGAATAATAATATATTCATTCAGGCAACCGAAGGTTTTGCTATGCTTACCACCGAGGGGAAAATTATTTACGCTACACCAACAAAGGAAATATTAAAATCAGATGTTGAAGGAAGTATATATGTTGTGTGGATCGGTGATAAAATAGATGATCTCAACTCATTCCTCTGTTTTGACCCCTTAACCGGAAAAATTGCAGGTAAGATGAAAGATACGGCATATCCCTATTTCTCTGAAAGTGGAGATGCTTTTATTAAGTTCAATGGGAATAAAGAAATGCTTAGGTATAAAATATACTAATAGCGGTATTGCAGAGAATTATGTGTTATTCACCGTAGGCGAAAAAAATCGTTTGATGTACTTAGCATGAAACTGAAACCGATTAAAATGGAAACTGTAACAACTTTGGATCACAAAAAGCAAAAGTATGTTTTCAAGAAGATAGTTTCGAACGAAACTATCAAACAGCATCGCCTACATTGGTCATGATGAAGACTGGAAAAAACTGTGGATAGGAAAAGTTACTTTGCAGTAGTTAGTTAAGAGTGGATTTTCATTATTCGGGATTAATATTAAATAAAAATCCCTAAAACTGGTAACCAGCTATTAATCAGCAGTCGCGAAAGATGAGCGACTGCTGATTTATAATTAATCATTCAAATTAAGTGAGTGTCACAAATAAAAAACGTTACTAATTTATAAATGATTTGAACCATTGAATATTACAATAAATGGAATGCTGAAACACAAAACAACATTAATGACAATTGCAATTATGATTATTACAATGAATTCAATACCCCAGGTTACTTGTACTTTTACTGTTTCGAGAGATGGGAGAATTTATAAACCATAAACATAGGTACTCAAATCTGGATGGCTGAAAATCTTTTGTACAAACCAAATTCCGGAAACTATTGAGCATATGAAAAGGGACAAAGTACTGCGAAAAAGTTCAGTTATTTGTTCATTTGGGAAACAGCACAAAAAGTTTGTCCTACAGGATGGCAGCCATAAAACAACAGACCAATCTATTCGATCTATAAAGAATTAATTACCATATATTTACAGTAACAATAACACTTTGGATGGCGGAGAAAAGAAAACTCAAAAATGAAAAAACTGAAAATATTGCTGATTTTACCCCTGCTGATCAGCTTAAATTTAAAAGCCCAGCACTGCCGGTGGGACGGAACTGATGTAATGGTTTTTGCAATTAAATCGAATGTTGATGATACAGTGAGCATTAATAATCTGAAAGTTACAGTCACTGACTCATTAGGAAAACCATTATGGACAAACTATTTAATTGATGGAAACACGAAAACCATTCAACTAACTGTTTTTCAAAACAGAATTGAGCCGGATTTCAATGTAAAAAAGGTACACGCTCCATATGATGTCCGGTGTTTTTGGTTTGCCAAAAATAATTACGTATTGGTTTCTTCGTTTGTTGAATTACGAAAGAAAAACATGCAGATAATCATTGAAGATATTGATGGAAAAGAAAACGGCGGGGCTTTTGCTAAGTATAGCTTTTATCCTGATCTCAAAATGACGTACCCGTTATGTAGCAGGTTTTCCTTTTGGGAAAGTGGTTCGGGTATGGGATTTTTAGAAAATTATAAACCTGTAATTGTTGTTCTTAAGAAAGTATGTAAGTGATAATCCTGTGGCAAATTTTACGAATAACGAATAGGAACTTATAAAATTGAAATATATGATTCGCGTTTCGAAATAACACTTGTTTTTTATTGGAGTTACAGAAAAACGCTTAAATACCTGCAGCGAAAACCATAAAGATTGTGAATAGAAAAAACATTTAAAAATTACTGCCATGAAAAAAAATATTCTGTTTGTATTGCTGCTGATTTCTGTATCAGCTTTTCCACAAAAAAAACTTGCCGATTACGGGCTTACGGAATTCAGCGAAGTTAAAGTAGTCACAAGCTTAAGCGGGATTAAAGAGAACGCTACCCGCTATGGCTTGAAAGATGCTTCAGGCAAAATAGTTCTTCCTCCTTCGTTAATGTTTATATCCGATAAATTTGAAGGCGGCTATGCCCTTATTTACAGTGCCATTTTTGAAAACATGATCGGCGATAAGACGTATTTGAACATGATGCAGTCAAATACGTTCGATCCATTATGGGGGCTAATCGACTCAACCGGAAAACTAGCCGTGGAAACCAAATTCGCAGATATCATTCTCCTGCCTTTTATCGAAAACACCGTTGTTGTTACACAGAATGAGTTGAAGAACTTCAACCTCCTGACTAAACAGGGAAAACTGCTCTCCGATGAATATACTACAGGTGCGCCGGTGAGCAGGGACTGCAAACACTTTGTGGTAATTTCCAATAAGAAAAAAGGCCTTGTTAATCGGAAAGGGGAATATGTTTTAAAGCCCGAATACGACAATATATATTATGATGATTATAATCAGGAAAAACCAGTATTGCTCACAAAGTCAAAAAAGGAAGGCTGTTATTCACTGAAAGAAAAGCGGATGGTCATTCCAATAGCTTACGATAATGTGAATATGTATATAAATTATCCGCCCTTTGTGGAGGTTACCAATGCCGGGAAAGTAGGGCTTTACGATACAAAAGCCAACAAACAGGTGCTCCCTTGTGCGTTTACCGGCAAAATTATCCCGGAATTTGACGATTGGGAAAGCAGCAACCCAAAGGTGATATATTATACCGTTGGAGGTGATAATACACAGGGAATGATTGATAATACCGGCAAGGTTTTGTTAAGTCAGATGTATCTTGAAATTCTTCCTACAAGTACAACCTCAAAATCTGTATTGGGATACATGAAATACATCGATCGCAAGATTGATTCATTTGCCATGGGATACTTTTACTATAATATAGCGCTTAAAACATTTAAAAAGAGTCAGTTGTACAAATTAGTAGATATGTCGGATGGATATAGTAATTGCCTCGTTCAGGCTAAAAACAATAAGTGGGGACTTATCAATTGCCTGACTGATAAATACCTTATTACACCTTCATTTGATGAGATAAAAAATATTGGATATGTTGGATGGTCGGAATTTATTGCAAAGAAAAATGATCAGATCGCTTTATATGATATTAAAGGGAAAGCCATTATCCCGTTTGGAAAGTATACTAACATTTATTCGCCTGATAATTACACTCCGTTATACCTAATTCTCTCAAAAGATAAACAGATTGCCTTATGCGACCTTACCGGAAGGATAATTCTGCCAATGGGTATGTATGATGGTATTGAATTGCCGGCCACATCGTATGAAACTGATGGATACGAAAAACCCGCTGACAGTTATTATTTTAATGTGAAAAAAGATAACAAATGGGGAAGTGTTGATTCCGCGGGGCAGGTAAGGGTGCCTCTTCTGTACGACCGGATTGTGGAATATGCCGATACCATGTGGGCTTCGAAAGAAGGCAAATGGGGCTGTATTGGAAAAGGCATGAATCAAATTGTTGATTTCAAATTTGATACAGCCGTTTACCGTGATTTTAAATTTAATTCTAAAGGATTAACCTGTTATAAATCGGGTCAGGAAATACAGCTTTCGGGCAACGGAAATGAAATTCCGGCACGCAAAACAGCTCCCGGCAAAGCGGGCAATTCCGTAACCCAGCCGACAAATTCGTCGTCGGTTAACTCTGCTGCACCAAAGGATAAAGCCCAGGAATTGTATTATGCCATATACAATAACGACATGGAGAAGTTTCGTCAATTAATGAAGAATAAACCGGATCTGACTACTGTTTACGACAACAAACCCCCGGTCTATCACGTGGCTCTTTGGGGCCATACAACTTCACATTGGCAAACATTCACAGAAATGTTATCGCTACTCATAAAAGCTGGTGCTGATCCTAATAAGCGCGGTTTTTTTGGAGAAACACCGTTAATGGCCTATTTTTCATCAAACTATAATGTAAAAATTGAATTCGTAAAGCAATTGCTCCAGGCCGGTTGCGATGTAAACTTAAAAGATAGCAATGGAGATGATGTTTTTGACAAGCTTAAATATTCAAATGCATCTTCCGATGTTAAATCTCTTTTGAAACAGTACAAAAAATAAGGAGCGGTTTTCATCTTTTACTAAAATATACATCAAACCATAAAACTTGTTACTTTTCAGGAAAGACTTCCCCGTCATCATTTTACTGTTCGGCCTTAACCCAAACCTCAGGTCCTTCATTCCGTGGCGAGTTTACTAATTTCGACACTTTATACGCATCCATTTCATCAGGTGGATAAGGTTTCAGCAGCGCAAGAATTTCTGTAGAATCCGTACTCGCCAGCCAGGTTTTTTCATCCTCGGGTTTCAATATCACCGGCATACGGTTATGAATCGCTTGCATAAAGCTGTTGGCTTCGGTGGTAATGATATTAAACGATTCAATTACAGTGCCTTCGGGCGATTTCCACCTTTCCCACAATCCGGCCATGGAAAATATAGGGTTATCTTTTACAAAAATCCGGTAAGGTTGCTTACCGGCATCCTGCTGCCATTCGTAAAATCCATCTGCCGGCACA
>JBBSBD010000215.1:0-10810 GCA_038251675.1 Chitinophagales bacterium
AGCAAATCATCAATTTGATTAACTGATGGCCGTATTTCAATTGGAGGATCAAGCAAACCTGTTGGCCTTACAACCTGTTCTACCACTATACCACCTGTTTTCTCCAATTCAAAATCGCCTGGTGTAGCACTTACATAAATGGTTTGATTCAGCATGCTTTCAAACTCATTAAAATTAAGCGGCCGGTTATCCAATGCAGAAGGCAAGCGAAAGCCATAATCAACCAAAATTAATTTTCTTGATCTGTCTCCACCATACATACCGCTCACCTGCGGAATGGTTTGATGGCTTTCGTCAATTACACATAAAAAATCATCCGGAAAATAATCTAATAAACAGAACGGTCTTGTGCCCGGATCCCGGCGGTCAAAAAATCTTGAATAGTTTTCTACGCCGTTGCAGTAGCCAAGTTCGCGTATCATTTCAACATCATAATTCACACGCTCAGAGATTCTTTGCGCTTCAATGTATTTGCCGATGCTCTTGAAATATTCTGTTTGCCTTGCAGCTTCATCCTGTATCTCGTAAAGGATTTGCTGAAGTTTATCCTTTGGTGCTATGTATAAATTTGCGGGGAAAATGGCAGCATCATAAACTTTGCTGATTCGCTTGCCTGTGCTCAATTCCAGTGTTTCTATACTTTCAATTTCATCCCCAAAAAAAGTAATGCGGTAACCGTTATCCATGTAAGGCAAATTGATATCAACTGTATCTCCTTTTACCCTGAACGTGCCTCTTGCAAAATCTCCCTGGGTGCGTGAATACAGTCCATTGACCAGTGAATGAAGAAATCCCTGCCTGCTAATTGTTTGCCCTTCTTTTATTCGTACAACACCTTCTGCAAAATCTTTAGGATTTCCAATTCCATAAATGCAACTTACACTGGCCACCACTATAATATCTCTTCTGCCTGTTAATAATTGAGAGGTCGCCGCAAGCCTTAATTTATCAAGTTCTTCATTAATGCTTAGATCTTTCTCAATATAAACATCGCTTACCGGCATATATGCCTCAGGCTGGTAGTAATCGTAGTAGGAAACAAAATACCCCACAGAATTATCCGGGAAAAACTGGCGGAACTCTCCATACAGTTGAGCAACCAGTGTTTTATTATGCGTAAGTACAAGTGTGGGCCGTTGTACATTCTGTATCACATTGGCCATGGTAAAAGTTTTACCACTACCGGTTACGCCCAAAAGGGTTTGATATTTCTCTCCCTCTAATATTCCCCTCGTCAATTGTTCAATTGCCTGGGGCTGGTCTCCTGCTGGTTTGTATGATGAATTAAGTTGGAATGGCATAGGGATATGCAATTTACAACTGAAAGCGTGAATTAAAAGTTATGACAATAATGTGTTCCTGGTTTTTTAGAATTCGCTTCTCTTACTCTTAATATTTAGATGAGAAATTAGTCGCTGCTGCCTATTTCACACCTGGGATAGCGTCAAAATAGTCAGCAAGTTTATTTATAGCTTTTGCATCAACTTCAATCTGTTCCTGCGCCTCCTTCCATTTTCTTTGTTCGATTGCTTCCCGAATGCCTGGCATTGTTTTCACTCCATATCCAGTATAAAACCCAGGCGCATACAAGGTATGCTTATACCAACCTCTCCGCGGCAAACCGGTTTCCGTAAGCAATTCCTGCTCTGCCTTATACAGAGATTGATTAAATGCATCACCTACATTGCTGCTTTTGATTTTATCTGCATAGAGCGCTTTTAAACTGTCGGTACTTTTCTTCAATGCTTCCAATGCATTTTGTAATGGCGAGAAATCGAGGTAAGGCACTTCAGATTTTACCTCAGGATTTACAAGCTTTTTCGTTGGGTCTTCACCGAGGCTATAACCTCCGGAATTTATAATTTGGTTTTCTACTTCGGTGGTTTCCCGTGTCTTTTGCAAAAGCGACATCAAATCTTTTGAGTAGTCATCAATTGTTTTATATAAATGCGTAAAATCAAATGGCAACGCATCCGCATTAGCCATTCTTAAAACCGCATGCCCGGCAGTTTGTGCAAGCGTAACACCATACCTAAAGCCTGGATCTTTAAATTTCGCATACAGATCATAAGAGTCATAAATAGAGTGATACTCGCCTCCATTGTCTTCACCTCCGTATCCAATATTCAAAGCAGGTACACCTGCATGTTGTATAAAAGCAGAATAGTCAGAACCGGAACCCATCGCATCAAGCTTCAAATCTTTTCCGTCTATTATTTTTTTCTTCGCTTCCGTAGTCTTTGCGGTAATCGCTTCATTGGCTTTCTTTCGCTCAAATACACTCACATTAGTTTGCGGATCAATCACCTCTTTTGAGATCTCATCCATTAAAGGTTCAAGTGCATGTGAGCCTTCTGCACCTAAAAAGCCTCGACCATTTCCATCAGAATTTATATAAACAACTGCCTTTTGCTGAAGTTCCTTTTCATGCTCTTCCACCCATTCAGTAGAGCCAAGTAAACCCGGCTCCTCACCGTCCCATGCGCAATAGATTACCGTACGATCAGGCCTCCATCCCGTGCTCAACATATTGCCAATTGATTTCGCTTCTTCTAAAATAGCAGCTTGTCCGCTAATTGGATCGTTCGCACCATTAACCCACGCATCGTGATGATTACCGCGTATAATCCATTCATCCGGATATTTAGCACCCTGTATTTTTGCAATTACATCATAACAGGGAACTATATCCCAATTGAATGCAACTTGTAAATGGACTTTCGCTTTGCCGGGACCGATGTGATAGGCAAAAGGTAAACCTCCATGCCAATCATTTGGCGCGACAGGGCCGTCAAGTGCTTCAAGCAATGGTGTTGCATCGTGGTAGCTTATAGGCAGTACCGGGATCTTTAAAAGGTTAGGCGCTTTGAGCCTATCCAATCTTTGTGCGTCTTCCATAGCTCCTACGCCCGGAGTTAAAGGATCGCCCGGATAAATTACCATATCCATTATTGAACCCCGCTGAACACCGTACTCATTCTTAAAAGCTCCTTTTGGATATACATCTCCCGCAAAATATCCGTCATCCATGGGATCGCTGTAAATAATACAGCCTATGGCTCCGTGCTCTTGTGCAACTTTGGGCTTTATGCCACGCCAGCTATGACCATATTTTGCTATAACAATTTTCCCTTTCACATCCACACCCATTTTATCCAACACTTCATAGTCCTGCGGAAGCCCATAGTTTACAAATACTAATTCAGCGGTAACATCGCCATCTGCACTCCATGCATTATATGTTGGTAATTGATCCTTTTGGCCGCTGGTTGCATCTTCCTTCAAAGCAGGTTCTTTTAATAATGCCTTATAAGATGTCGGGGAAGTCATCTCAAGCAATCTTGTTTTTGGTGTAGGAAACAACACATGAAAGGTTTCTATTTTTGCGTCCCATCCCCATTTCTTATAAAGACCTAGAATATATTCTGCATTCTCTTTACTCGCTGAAGAACCAACAGCATGTGGCTTTGAAGAAAGCCTTTTAATAGTTTCTCCAATATTTTCTTTGCTTAAATTTTTGTCGAACGTAGACTCGATATTCAGTTGCTTCGCAATATTTTTTTCATAGAAGCCTGTAATATTTTTTGTTTGGGCAAATGAAAGTTGGATACAAAAAATCATTAAACCAGAAAGGAGCATTTTCTTCATCAGTGTAAATTTTTATTGATTACTTAAAAAACTCAGGATGCATTTTATTCCATTGGGTTGCATCCTGGTAAACTTTTGCAATAGCAAGCAATGTTGCATCATCGTATAATTTTCCTACCAACGTAATGCTTGTTGGTGAATGCTTCTTATCAAAACCGGTCGGCATACTTATCGCTGGGTGACCCGTTAAATTAGTTATCGCCGCCTGGTTGCCTACCCATGTAGGGCAAATGATAGCATCATATTTTTCTATGACTTCATTTACTTTTTGGATCAATTGGTAGCGGTGCCTGTTAGCATTTATATATTCAACAGCAGGAATAAATCTTGCTGCCCTAAAATAATTAGGCCATTCACCTTTGCCCTGTCGCGTCATTTTATCATCAAGGCCGGTTCTTGTAAAGCCATCGAATGCCGCAGCGCTTTCCGCACCAATCACAATACCGATGATGTCGAAATTATAAATGCCGGAATCCGGAAAATCAACGGGTATTAATTGTGCTCCGGCTTTTCTATAAACATCAAGTACTTCATCTTCATTTCCTAAGGTATCCTTTTTGCCGAAATAATTCTTTGCATAAGCAATTCTCATTTTCGAAAAATCTGCTTTGCCGGTATAATTAAAAGGCATATTTACGGCAGCGGCATCCAGTCCATCTGTTCCGTGCAAATAATTAAATACAATGGCTGCATCTTCAGCACTTCTGCAAATAGGACCAGCCTTATCCAGGCTCCAGCAAAGGGTCATGCCGCCACTTCGGCTTACTGAACCAAACGTGGGACGCAGGCCCGTTGCACCGCAAACTGTCGATGGAGAAATGATAGAACCATATGTTTCAGTGCCTATAGCAAAAGGTACAAGTCCTGCAACTGTTGCTGCTGCTGAACCAGCCGAAGATCCGCTTGAGCCTTCGAGCATGTTCCATGGATTCTTCGTACGGCCGCCAAACCAGTAATCGTCCATTGCCAGGGCGCCCAAAGTTAATTTAGCAATCAAGACTGCGCCAGCTTCTTTAAGCTTTGTGTAAACATAACTATCGTTATCTATCATTTGATCTTTATATGGCTCAGCACCCCAGGTTGTTTTTGTTCCTTTCACCGCAAAAAGATCTTTTATTCCGTAAGGAATTCCATGAAGTAATCCGCGATAGTTCCCAGCGGAAATCTCTTTATCAGCTTCAGCAGCCTGTTGCATAGCCATATCTTCAGTTAATGAGATTACACATTGAAGTGTGTCGCCATATTTTTTTAAGCGATCAATAAAAAACTTAGTCAGATCGACACAAGATATTTTTCTGTTTTTAATTAAAGAAGCCAACTGAGGAATAGAATAAAATGCAAGATCATTTTTATCAGCAGGCAAATTTATCCCGGCGGGAATATTAAAATTCACCGGTAATTGTTTCTTATTAAACCGCATATAAGGCAGTAAGGGACTTTCTGCCATGGTCATCGGTACCGAATTATCTAACGAATACCGGTGCATCTTATCATATTCTTTTGCCCGGTCTCTTACAGTACCAGACAGCGAATCTATTTTGGCTTCTGTAAATTGAACGCTAATAACTTTTTCAGCGGAAGTAATGTCCTGAATTGTAATGCTATCCTGTGCCAGGCAACAATTGGAAACAAAACCCAATAGGAATAAATATCTTTTCATGCAATAAATTTAGTATTTCTAAAACTACTTGTTTTTATTGCAGGTAAACACTGGGGAGGAATAATTGTTTTATTTTGCTGATGAGAGCAGGAATTTTTCTATTTCATGTTTTCTTATAAACCATGCTATTGTAAAGGTGGGTATAAAATCTACGCCTGGTAGTAATTCCTCTAAGAAAGAAAATATTCCACCCATAAAGCCAAATTTCTTTCCAAACATAAAATAAAATATTACCCCGGAAAGGAATGCCCAAATTGGTCCAAAAGGAATCAATATATAATTGAGGCAACCAATAACATCCAAAATGATACAAGTTTTAAGGGAAGGCAGTTTTCTTTTCATGGCCAAGTTTTATTGCATAAATATTATCAAATTAAATTCCACGATTTACTCCGGCAATTTTGACATAGCTAAAACGTTTAAATTTTGTGTTAACTATTGTTTAAAGCTTGTTACAAGGCTGAATTAACGTACCTTCGCACACTTAAAAAATTCAGGGCTTACCCTTTTTTGAATTTTTCAGAAAAAATAAAATTATGGAAATAAGAAACATAGCTATTATAGCACACGTTGATCACGGCAAAACCACGCTGGTTGATAAAATATTACACAGTACGAATATTTTCCGTGACAACCAGGAGACAGGTGAACTCATTATGGATAGCAATGATCTCGAAAGGGAACGCGGTATTACCATATTTAGCAAGAACGTATCAGTAACGTATAAAGGCGTAAAAATAAATGTAATTGACACACCAGGCCATAGTGATTTTGGAGGAGAAGTAGAGCGGGTTTTGAAAATGGCTGATGGGGTTCTTTTACTTGTTGACGCATTCGAGGGCCCTATGCCTCAAACCCGTTTTGTTCTTCAAAAGGCACTGCAACTTAATTTGCACCCGATTGTGGTTATTAATAAAGTGGATAAGCCGAATTGCCGTCCTGATGAGGTGCACGATGCAGTTTTTGAATTGTTTTTTAACCTTGATGCCACGGAAGAACAGTTAGATTTCCCAACTATATACGGTTCCAGTAAAAATGGCTGGATGAATACCTCACTTGAGGAGACTGATAACATATTCCCGCTTCTTGATACTATTTTGGAAAAAGTTCCACCTCCGTCAACTGCTGAGGGAACATTGCAAATGCAAATTACTTCACTTGATTATTCGTCCTTTTTAGGAAGAATTGCCGTGGGAAAAGTTGCAAGAGGAACAATAAAAGAAAATCAACCACTTTCTTTAATGAAGCTGGATGGAACTGCTCAAAGAAGCAGGGTTAAGGAATTGTATGTTTTCGAAGGATTAGGTAAAAAGAAAGTAAGTGAAGTTTCGGCCGGTGATATTTGTGCGGTGGTGGGTATTGAAGGTTTTAATATTGGTGAAACGCTTGCCGATTTTGAAAATCCGGAAGCATTACCGGTTATAAGCGTGGACGAACCCACCATGAACATGCAATTCAGTATTAATAATTCCCCTTTCTATGGCAGGGATGGAAAATTTGTGACCTCACGTCATCTTAAGGACAGGCTTGAAAAAGAATTGGAGAAAAATCTTGCTCTTCGTGTAAGCCCAACCAATAGTGCAGAAAGTTTTATGGTTTATGGTCGTGGTATTTTACATCTCAGTATTCTTGTAGAAACCATGCGCCGTGAAGGATATGAAATCACTGTTGGCCAGCCACAGGTAATCACTAAAATAATCGATGGCAAAAAATGTGAACCTTACGAAAACCTTGTGGTAGATGTTCCTGCTGAATACAGCGGCAGAGTTATTGACCTCGTAACGCAGCGCAAGGGAGAAATGACTATTATGGAGAGTAAAGGCGATGTACAGCATCTCGAATTTGAAATACCTTCACGCGGGCTTATTGGTTTACGTTCAAATATGCTTACCAATACAGCGGGCGAAGCAGTGATGGCACACCGTTTTCTGGAATACAAACCATGGAAAGGCTTTATTCCCGGTAGAAGCAATGGGGTATTGATCTCCAAAAACCAGGAAAAAACTACAGGTTATTCCATCGATAAATTACAGGACCGCGGAACATTTTTTGTAGATCCGGGAGAAGAAGTTTATGTAGGCCAGATAATTGCAGAGCACATTAAGCCAGGAGATCTTGTTGTAAATGCAACGGAACCGAAGAAACTTACTAACCACCGCGCAAGTGGCAGTGATGATGCTTCGCGCATTGCACCCAAAACACAAATGAGCCTTGAAGAATGTATGGAATACATTCAACAGGACGAGTGTATTGAAGTAACTCCTAAAGTGATTCGCATGCGTAAGGTGATCCTTAATGAAGATGAAAGAAAAAAGACGCAAAAATCGCAACAGGTAGAAGCGGTTTAATTTTTTTGATTCCCATTAAGGACGAACAAAGGACTTTTGACCTTACCTTTGCATAGTCATATGAAAAAAATATTCTTAATATTATTTCTTGTCTCCAGCTTTGTGTTAGTCAATATAAAAACAACCCAGGCCCAATGTTCCATCTGCGCAAAATCTGTTCAGCAAATGGGAGATAAGCCTGCACAAGGTTTTAATACAGGAATTATTTACATGATGTTGGTTCCCTACGTTGCAATAGGCGTAGTGGGTTACAAATGGTGGAAGGGTAATCGCCCATCTTAAATCCCTTTTTCAAAAATAATTTTTGGCAAATTCGTGGAGATTAAAATTGCTCTTTAAAAGAGCTTCAGACAATTCGTTTTTCAATTTTTCCTTATTAATATCTTTCATTTTGTTTGCCTGTATTATTGACCATGCTTTTTCGAAAAGCAATTTGGCTTTTTTGGATTCAGCAGTAACAGGGTCATAATTTGAAATTTTTTTATAAAGTTCATCAATGCCCTTTTTATGTGAGGCAATTGTTTTGAGCACGGGAATTTCCTTTTCCGATTTACTAAAGACAGGCGCCAGCATTTGAGAGAGACTGTTATAAAAAGCATCTGCATCGGGCCTGTCATACTTGTTGATCACAAAAATATCTGCAATTTCCATAAGTCCGGCCTTCATCGTTTGTATTATATCTCCTCCCTCGGGGACAAGCACTACAACTGTTATGTCAGCAAGAGCTGCTATATCAACTTCGCTTTGCCCTACTCCAACCGTTTCAATAATAACATAATCAAAGCCTGCAGCCTTCATTAGATCCGATATCTCAATTATTTTCGGATGAAGGCCACCAAGTGAGCCTTTACTTGCAAGTGAACGAATGAAAACATCGGGGTGATTATACCATTCGCTCATCCGTATCCTGTCGCCGAGCAGTGCTCCTTTATTGAATGGTGATGATGGATCGATACAAAGCACCCCTACTCTCTTTTTATCGGCTATCATTTCACCAATCAATGCATCTGTAATTGAACTTTTACCAGAACCTGGTGCGCCTGTTATTCCAATAATTTTCGACGAAGACGATGGAACCTGTGCCATAAATTTTTCATATCCATCTGCTTCATTTTCTATAAGAGAAATAATTCTTGCGATAGAACGAAAATCTCCCTGCTTCAAAAGATGTAACTGATCATTCCATATATTCATCCGGCCTGTTTTTAAAAAAGAATTCTGTTTACAATGTAAGATAGCTAATGCATATTTTTGCGCCGAAGTTTCGAAAAATTTATAATGTTTTTTAAGTAATCACAATCATCCAAAATGAAAATATTAAATTATTTTAAAGAATCCTTCCGAAGAAAAAAGGCAAGAAGGTTTACCCAGGAATATGCATCTAAAATTGATGTATTTGAATTAAGTGAAGAAGGGAAAATCGATTTTGCAAATTGGGATAATCCCCTTGCCCCACATAGAATTGTTAGCCAGGAGATGGTTGATTTTTTTAAAAAATTTATTAAGAAAGGCGATTTAGTGATTGATATAGGCGCTAACGTAGGGGATACAACCGTTCCAATGGCGTTGGCGGCGGGTAAGTCAGGAGTAACACTCGGCTTTGATCCCAATCCTTATGTTTATAAAATACTTCGGGAAAATGCTTCACTCAATAAGGAAAAACAAAACATTGTTCCACTTCTATATGCCATTTCTGAGAAAGAAGAAGAATTTTATTATATATCATCCGAAGCTTCCTTTGCCAACGGAGGTATATCGCCTACAACAAACAGCATTCATGGAAAATTTGTTTATCCCGATAAAATCAAAGGCGTCAACTTACTTGCATTCCTGGAAAAAAATTATCCTGACAACCTGGAAAAATTTTCTTTCATTAAAATTGATACGGAAGGATATGACAAGGAGATTATAAAATCAATACCGGAATTAATCCAAAAATATAAACCCACCATAGTTGCGGAGAGCTTTGGCAAAAGCGCTCCGGAAGATAAAATCGAATTGTATAATGTAATTGCAAATCACGGGTATGAATTATTTTATTTCGAAGATTTTGATATTAATGCAAAAGTAATAAAGCTGGAGAATAGCCACGATATAACAAGATGGAAAGAGACTATTAATATCTATGCTGTGCCTTTGGATACAAAAAAATTGACGACATAAGATCCCTTATTTTTTATTTACAGACCTGGCATCGCTATAACTTTTTTTGAACATATCCCTATTAAATAATGGGCGAGTTGTGAATGAATGCGACTTAATTTTTTGGTGTTTTAATGAGTTGGTAGTTTTTAAAACCCGCAATCTGTTTACCGCCAAAAAATTTATTTTCTATAAAGCTCAATAAACGATACTTAAGTTTATCATGTTTGTGTTTGGTTATCCACAGGTTTTTATGCTGAAGCTGGTCATGCCAGTTGAATTGATTAATAAAATCTTTCATTACCGCGGGATGTGTTTCTTTAAAAATGCCCAGCTTTCTAAGGTCGCCATAATCAAATACTTCAGGTTTATATTTGAAAAATGAAGATGCTTCTTCTTCACCCCGCATATCCTTTTCAAAAGAAACCCACTTTTTCTTCATTAGTTCGGGCGGCCTTACCCATCCATAATGAAAGACGATTGCGTTAACCCCGGCCACCTTTAATTTAAATGTGTTTTCTTTTTGAAAATAATTTTTATCGTCAAAACCGGGAATGCGCCGGAATGATTGTGCATCCCGCCAGGAATGAATATCAGGGTCATTGCGAATAATTCTTATTTCCTTGGGGTACCATTTATGCGAAATCATATAGTGGGAATAATCACCCCAGAAATGCTTGTAGTCGAAGAGCAATCCCTCAACATTTTTGTTGTTCAAAACTTCCCTGCATTTGCTTTTAATTAAAGGCAAATATTTTTCATGTATTACTTCATCACTTTGTAAGTAGAAGAGCCAGTCTCCCTTGCAGTGCTTTTTTGCTATATCTGTCTGGTGTGCGTATTCGCTTCCTCCTGCATATTTTTCAAGATCCCATTCAGTTTGAATGATTTTTATTTTATCCGATTTGATCTTTTGGATTTCTTCCAGGGTGTGGTCATCAGGATCGCTATTGCCTACAGCAATTACAAATTCATCTACAACAGGCAAAATTGATTCAATGGAAGCTCTTAC
>JBBSBD010000216.1:0-10785 GCA_038251675.1 Chitinophagales bacterium
GCAACTCGCGGATTTGCCCCTCCGACCTGCGACTGATTTTTATGCAATTCTTCATGTAAATTTGGTTGCTGATAAATCAAATGGCAAATTTAGAATAGGCTGATGTCAGAAACAATCCGTGGCTATCTCGGGGGTTAACGTTTATTTATATCCTCTTCAATTATGTTACCTTTTTTTATTTCAAAAGAAATAGAAAAAAATAAGCTCATTATATGTTCCATTAATCCTTCTTTCGTCTTAGAACTTTCTGGCAAATAATTGTAAAACCTAGCAAAATCCAAGGTTGTTTGTCTGAGATGCCGAAGATTATTATAACTTGATGAAGTAAACAGTTCTTCTAACAACTCTTTTTTATTCTCCAGCAATTTTTTAATTTTTACATCCTTAATTTCCTGAATGAAACTTTTTATTGCGAGATTAAAATCTGTTTGTACATCAAAGCTCCTTCCAATGATTTTTTCTTTGATATCTAAATAAGATTTTTTAATCTCTTTTTCTTTGTCCTTATCTAATTTTATAATTTCTTCTTCATTTCCTATAATAATTACTTTGAACTCATTATTTTCCACGAATTGATTAATGTATCCAAGTATGTTTTGTATAGAAATTGAACACCTTTCTAAATCATCAAATATTATTTTTTTGTCATCAATGTTTTTTAAATAATCTGGAAGATTTATTTCTGGCATTTCTGAATTAAGATTAACAACTTCTTTATTATTTCCATCTATGTCTATTTTAACTGTGGTTTTTAAAAGGCCTTTGATTATTTTTCCTGCGATTTTCATTCCTTTAGAAGCAAGTATTGGATGGATTTGCTCGAAAAATTTGTCTTCAATTTCTTTATTGGAGGTAATGCCGTTTAAACTAATATAGAGGTATTCTTTTTTGTTATGCTTTTCAATATAATCTTTCATAAACCAAGATTTCCCTGAGCCCCATTTTCCTCTTAATAATATAGCATAACCTGGAGCTGGATTAAGTGCAAAATAATAATCTAAATATTCGCTTATGTGTTTGTTATTTTGGAGCATATAATATTGATTCTATTTTGATTTAGTACTATCGTGGTATTACTCACTATGAAGTTAAATTATCTTTTGATCCCAGCCGAGTCTCACTTAGTGGACTCGGCGAGCATGAAGCCTTAGCAGCACCTCATTTGGCGCAATCTTCTATTACCTTCAAATTCAAAAGAACCTTACATTATTTCTGTGACCCCAAGAATAAACCCCCACTCCGGCGCAGATATGCAGCAAAGGCAACGTGGCGCTGGCGTTTCTGTGCCAATGAAATGATTGCCCATTTACGAAGCCGCCTTTTATATTTGTTTGCAAATAAAATGATTAACTTGTCAGCAACACCTATCAACATACCTATAATTTGAGGGAGTTTTAAAGCCTGTTAACCTTCAAAGAAATTCGGCTCAGTAGCTTTGTCAATTTTTGCTTTCTCTCTTTATTCAGTTTGTTAATAACTTAAAATAAATGCCATGAAATTTATATTGACCTGGCGTCTGCAGTTTATTTTTCAAAGGGGGTTTTTAATGGACATTATTTTTTATAATTGACGATTTAGGCAATGGACAAATTAACTAACGCAAGGAGAAATTTTTTTAGCAGTTCTAAACTGAATATTTTTCAAATCCATTGTGGAAGGTAAAAGGAACAACTTTGTAAAAATGAACAACGCTTTAATACAACTTGCATATAGAGTTGAAAGACATGATTTCGTGGCAAATATTTCTTTTTAAATTTATTATTAACGCTCTTTTTCTAAAATGCTATCTCCTGCAACCAAAAGAAATATCTTCCGGATTATTCCTTTTGCCCTGGCATGGTTATTTTCCAGCCTGGTTTACTCCCTGGTCGAGAGAGGTCTTCTTAGCCGTCTTACTAATTACCCTTCTACAGGAAATCCGTATCATTTCGGCACCGCCATTTTTACAGCAGCCATAACTGCACTTATGTTAGGGCTATTGATAGGGACAATTGAAATTCTATATTTCAATAAGCTGTTTCTCAAAAAGAGTCTTTTCAAAAAGATTATATATAAAACAACCATCTATCTCTCAATAATTATTTTGTTTCTGCTGGTAAACAGGGTTGTTTATAATTCTATTGAACTTAAAACAGGTGTTTTTACAAAACAGGTATGGAATAACACCCGCGAATTCTTCGTAAGTTTTGTCTTTCTCAGCACAGCCGTTTACCTTGCCACAGTAGTTGGTCTTTCACTTTTTTATACCGAAATAAGCGATAACCTCGGACAGGGTATTCTTGCTAATTTTTTTTCAGGAAAATATCACACACCAAAAGAAGAGGAAAGAATTTTTATGTTTTTAGACATGAAATCTTCTACTACAATTGCTGAAAATATCGGTCATATTAAATACTTCGAAATGCTCAGAGAGTATTTCTCCGACATGTCTGAACCAATTATTGAACACTCAGGGAAAATTTATCAATATGTGGGAGATGAGATTATTGTTTCATGGAAGCTCAAAGACGGATTGCAAAACAATAATTGTATTAAATGTTTTTTTGCTATTAAATCGGCAATCAACAATCAAAGAAAGAAATACAATGAAAAATTCGGCTTATTACCAGGATTTAAAGCAGCTTTGCATTTTGGCAGAGTGACTACCGGCGAAATAGGCGTTATTAAAAAAGACATCACCTTCACTGGTGACGTACTTAATACAACGGCCCGGATCCAGGGGCTTTGCAATACTTATAACGTTGACCTGCTTATTTCTGATGATTTGATGGCAAAACTTCATCTTGATTCTCAATTTCAAATAAAATCATTAGGAGAAAATGAATTGAGAGGAAAAGGTGAAAAGATAAAATTGTTTACTATTCTATCCATATAAAATAATTTGGCAACGCTGCCGGTGTTTCGCCTGGTCATTTTTACTCTTGTTGGTCTTGCCTTCTCCGCTCAAATACTTCTATCAAAATTAAAAGAGCGCCGATGGTTGGTGTTCCCCGCGAAGAAGTGGGGCAGGCTGTGCTACCGGTCTTGCAGGGAGCATCACCAACATTAGTTTAGCGCCATAGGTTATCTAAAATTATGAGAGTTTTGCTTATCATTATTTCATTCTTCTCTTTAACTTTTTACAGGATTTATTTTTTACTGATATCCTGTCCAAAACAAAGTTCATAGCCATTATTATCCCATATTGAAAAATCTCTCATAAAATACTCTCTGTCTGCAATAGGAGATTTAATTGTTGCCTTTCCCTGAACAGATTCCCAAAGTCCGTCCACATTATCTGTAAAGACGTATAAATCACCTGTCATTTTTGGTTTTAGAAAAAAGGGTTCCTTATCATTTACATCTTTGCAATCATCCGGCTCTTCAGTAGGCACTACAAACATTATTTGTACATCACCATTACTGAGAGAAACAAAGTTTGGAAAATTGCTACGGCTTGTAAAGCCTAAAACATTTTCATAAAATGAAGTAGTTTCTTCCAGGTTTTTTGTCCATAAAACAGGACTAAGATGTTTTAATGCCATGTTACTTATTTTATATGTTGAAGCGAATATCCACGAGACTGTACTTAAAAGCCACAAGGCAATTTATATCAACTCATCCAATGTGTAAGAAATCTAAACTCATCTCCTCCACTTTCATAAAACTTTTTTAGCCTCTTTTGGTCTTCCTCTAAAATTAAGAATCTACCAAACAACAAAAAGAATATCAACCCAGGTCATTTGAACGGGGATATAATTAATTGCATTCATCACCATATAACCACCAATTTATTATCTTGTACAAAAAGAGCATGTCTGGTTTCGTATGATTTTTTTTAAACGCGACCGGATAAGAACAACTTTTATGATTAACTGCTGCAGATATTTTTATTTATTTATTGCCTCTGTATTTCTTTCCACTACAGTATTTGGACAGCAAGAAATAAATAAAGATAGTTTGGCCATTAAAAAAGCGACTATGGCTTTTTCAATGGCATTTAAAAATGCAGACTCCGCAATCATTATGGCCAATGACGCATTGAGTGAAGCAACACAAAGCAATAATAAAATTGGAATAGCAAATGCCTACAATTCAATAGGCTGGGCATTCATGCACAAAGGGCATCTTGATTCTTCAATTATTTTTATTCAAAAGGCAAAAGATATTTTTACCACTGCTAACAGCGATTATGATATAACGAGAGTGGATCTCAACCTTGCAGAAGTATATACCAAGCAATACAAAATAAACGAAGCAACCAGGTGCCTTATCCAGGCTGATTCACTAAGTGAAAAAATAAACAGTGTGCCGCTGCTGACAGATGTTAAAAGGCAATTGGCTATAGTGTACCGGGAACTGGGTGACAATGAAAAGGCGGCTGGTTATTTTAAAGAAGCGCTGGATGGTTTTGCAAAAATGGGTGATTATATAAAATACATAAATACCGGGGTGAGCTTGAGTATTTTATATCGCAATATCAACCAGGCCGACAGCAGTCTTGTTATCCTGGAAAAATGCGCTGCCATTGCAAAAGAAAAATCTACTACTCCTTACCAGTTGGCGATGATTGCGGAACATACCGGCGAAACTTATTTTATCATGAATAAGTTTAATGATGCATTGACCAATTACACAAATGCTTATAACAGGTTCACCAAATTAAATAACAGTGCCGACATTGCTTTTGAGGAATTCTGTGTAGGGAAGACTCTTTCTAAATTGAACCGGTATAAAGAAGCTGAAAATTATTTAACGAAGGCGTGGCTTTTATGCGATACTTTAAAAATGATCAATTACCAGGTGGATATTTCTTATGAGCTGGCAGGGGTTTATGAAAAATCCGGTAACTGGCAAAAGGCATATGATTATTTGAAAAAATTCTCTCAACTGAAGGATACAATCAATGTCACGGAGCAGCTTGAAAAAACTAATGAGCTGAAAGAAAAATTTGAGACTGAAAAAAAAGAACATGAGATTGATCTATTGACAACAAAAAATAAGTTAAGCGAAACAGATAATAAAAGAAACCGGCTGGTTCAATATATTTTTATTCTTCTTTTTGCAGCATCATTAATTATTGGAGGGCTTTTATTTAACCGGGGAAAAATAAAAAGAAAATTACAGGAGCAGGTATTGCGCAATCACCTTGCAGGAGATTTGCATGATGATATTGGTTCGGCGCTATCAAGCATTGATATCAGCAGCAGGATTGCCCTGGTAAAAAAAGATGATGCCGCTTTGGTAGAAAGCCATTTGCAAAAAATAAGAGAGCAGGCGAAGCATACTATGGAAAGCATGAGTGATATTGTATGGTCCATCAGCGCTGACAATGACAGTTTTGAAAATCTATTAACCAGGATCAGGGAGTTTGCAGTAGAAATTTGTGAACCGCAGGACATCACGCTACAATTTGATGTGTCGGGACAATTTGAAAACCTTTCTTTAACTCCGGGTAAAAGAAAAAATTTTTTCCTGATTTTTAAAGAGGCGATAAACAACGCAGCAAAGTACAGTCAATGTACATCACTTGTGATCACTTTTAAAAAGGCGGATAGAGGAAACTTTGTAATATCACTTAAAGACGACGGCATTGGGTTTGACCTGGATAATTTTAAGCCAGGCAATGGTGTGAAGAATATGAAGAATAGAGCAAAACAAATGGGAGCAGATTTCTCTGTTTATTCAACACCTGGAAAAGGAACAACTATTGAATTGTTTTTTACCATGTAGAAAAAAAGCGACACCCCCAAATTGGGGTGCCTGGTAAAAAAATATCTATTTATTTTGCATTCACCATAATGGCAAGCAGTTTACTGATATATGAAGACAATGATGCCTTGCGCAAAGGCCTGGAAGAACTATTATCTCTTTCCAATGATTTTGTAGTGCTGCTAACAAGTGAAAATTGTCTTCATGCAGCCGAAGATGTACGAAAGATTAATCCCGATGTAATATTGATGGATATTGATATGCCGGGAATGACCGGCATAGAGGCAGTAAAGCAAATCCGCCAGTTTAATAAAACAGTTGCAATACTTATGCTTACTGTTTTTGAAGATAATAAAAATGTCTTTGATGCAATATGCGCCGGCGCATCAGGCTACTTGTTGAAAAAAAATGTATCCGATAAACTGGTTCCCTTTATACATGATGTATTGAACGGGGGTGCACCCATGAGCTCCAGCATTGCTAAAATGGTAATCAATGCCATGCAGCAAACTGCCAATGCTGACTATAACTTTACTGCAAAAGAAAAGGAAATATTAACGTTGCTCTGCAAAGGCAACAGTTATAAAATGATCGCTTCTCAAATGAACCTTGCATTTGAAACCATCCGTTCTTACATAAAGAAGATTTACGAAAAATTACAGGTGCATTCCGCCACCGAAGCTGTTTCCAAAGCCATTAATGAAAGATTAGTTTAATCACCTTATTTGGGGTTGTGCTATGACGCATCTTTTGCAATTTTTGTTCAACACAAAAATTATGTTTCAATGAAAATGTTCTTTAAAATTTATAGCTTGCTTTTTTGCATGAGCATTATTATTTTTTCCTGTAAAAAAAGTTCAACTATCCCGCCGGGAGGAGGTGGAGGAGGGAATACTGATACTACTGCCACTACCGACACGGCTACCGGTTTCAAAGACATTTATGTAGCCGGGTTTTTAGATAATGGAACCAAGCAGGTGGCCACCTACTGGAAAAACGGTACAGCGGTTACATTGAGTGATAAAGAATCTGTGGTACTTGATATTACAACGGAACCTGGGTATGTGTATGCTGCCGGTTATGTCTATCAAAACGGTACCACTATCGCCGCTTATTGGGAAAATGGTACTGAGCACTTGCTCTCCGATGAATTTCATAAATCCTCAGCCAGTAGTATAAATGTTATCTACTACATTGTATCTACCTCACCGGATACCATAATTCAAAAGGCCATATATATTGGTGGTTACCTGGCTGATGCCGGTTCCAGCAAAACAACCCAGGCTGTATATTGGCAAGATGGCCAGGTTCATAATTTTACTTCCACTCAACCATCGATTACACTTAGTATAGGAGTAGTAGGCCACTCGGTATTTGGCTGTGGAATTTTGAATGGAACAAACTATTCCGCCGGATATGCTGGTATGTGGGGCACCACAATGAGCAACCCTAAATTAAGTAACATCGATGGCAGCTCCGCGGATGCAATGTTTTTTGTTTTCCCTGATACGCTGCATGTTGATGTCTACGCCTGTGGCCGCGAGAAAAATGCCAATGGCAATACCATGGCCACCTGGTGGTATAATGGCGACCCTCACCATTTTACAAATGGAGATAACATTGAGTATGCTACCGACATAAAACTGGATAAAAACCATATTGTATATGCTAGTGGCACAGGGATAAATGCTGCTGGTAAGTATGTGGCAAAATATTGGAAAAGTGATGGTACAGAAGTAAAACTTTCAGATGGTAATAGCTATGCCTGGGCCACCGGAATTGCTGTAGAAGGTGATACTGTGCTAGTTTGTGGCTACGAAAAACCCAACCCAGCTTTGGCAATTAATATAGCAAAGTATTGGAAAAACGGGGTTGCCGTAAATCTTTCTGATGGCATTCATAATGCTGTAGCCTGGGCCATACAAGTGAGATAATGTAAACTATTTAGAGAGACTGCTTTTAACGTAAACCTTTCATTTGGAAATAAACTAAAACATTTTTAATTCTTTTATTTCCAGGAAGCTGTTGACATATACTTACAATAAAGTGCAGGTATTGACACATTGATATAGTAGCTATAGTTAAAAAATAATCCTGAATAAAATTATAAATAAGATGAAAAAAACAAATCTCACTTTTGTATTTTCCTGTTTCATTTCTTTTTTTTGTATAGCACAAAATGTAGGCATCAATACAAGCTTGCCATTAAGTTCCCTGCATATTTCCGGTAACTCAGATTCAAAACTATTGTTAGAAAATACAACACCCTATTCCGGAATCGTAGATACTGCTTCGATGTATTTTGCTACAAAAGCTAATAATGGAAATATTCAGTATGATGGAGCCATAAAAACTTTATGGTATATAACTCCGGGAGTTACAAACTATGCAAGAATGGGCTTCTTTACCGGTCCGTCATCAACCGAAGGAGGGCTTACAGAAAGAATGACCATTAGTCCTTTTGGGGATGTAGGTATTGGTACAACTAACCCTGGCAATAAACTTGATGTTGTTGGGTCTATCCGCTTGTCAGGGCCTACATCGGTAGATGGTATTTTGTTCGCTAACAATAATATTTCGTCTTCAGGCAATATTGCCAGTACAGGCAGTATCACAGCAAACGGAATTATTTCCAGCAGCAGCAATATAACAGCCACCGGTAATCTTACTGTATCTGGCGGCAAAGGTATAGTGCGAAGTTATAACGGTACACAATTGGTTATGCGAACATTTCCCGGTGCATTACATATAACTCTTACTAATCTTGCTGCTGACACTTTTGTCGATACAGGCCTTTTGTCCTATGGCACATTTAGTGCATCTCCTGTAGTTACAGTCGGTAACTATTCATCTGGTTCAGGAGAATTTTACCAGGCTATTATTACGCCATACAATGTACTCACCACAGGTTGCAAATTTAGAGTGTACAATCCGGGGCCAGATCCTTTAACGATGGATGCTTATTTTTCTTTTACAGTAGTGGGGCAGTAATTTATTAAAATAAAAAAAACATGAAAAAATATTTTTTAGTACTTGCATTTTTTTTAATGGCAAATATTGGCTTTGCCCAAAATGTAGGCATTGGTACTCTAACTCCCGATGCTTCGGCACAGCTAGACATAAGCAGTACCGATAAAGGAATGCTGGTGCCGCGTATGACTAGTGCTCAGCGAAATGCCGTTGTGACTCCTGCAACTGGATTATTAATTTATCAAACAGATAACACGCCCGGCTTTTATTTTTATAATGGCAGTAGCTGGGCTTCTGTTGCGGGCAGTGCGACACTTACCGGATGGAGCACAACAGGAAACACAGGTACTATATCCACCAATAATTTTTTGGGCACAACAGACGATCAGCCACTATCCTTCAAATTAAATAATACCAATGCAGGCCGTTGGGATCATCAAAAAGCAAATTATTTTATAGGGCTTAATGCGGGCAAAAGCATAAGCACCGGATCAACCAATATTGGCATCGGTACAAATGCATTAACAAGCACCAATGGTGGTAATGGTAATATTGGTATAGGGTATAGGGCTATCAATATAAATACCTCAGGAAGTTATAATACCGGTGTAGGCTACGATGCTTTGTATGGAAACACCGGCGGCAGTTTTAATGTAAGCAATGGTTATCATTCATTATACTCAAATACACTTGGCGGAAGTAACACTGCCCTTGGGGCAAATTCACTTTCAACAAATACTACAGGCAATAATAATACGGGAATTGGAAGGGATGCAGATGTTACAACAAATAATCTTAGCAATGCAACAGCGGTCGGATATTCGGCAAAAGTTGGTTGCAGTAATTGCCTCGTTCTTGGTGGTACCGGAAGTACTGCAGTAAATGTGGGCATAGGAGTTACAAATCCGCAGGAAAACTTAGATGTTAATGGCAATATGCAATTAACCGGTAAAGTGCTTGTTCCATCAACTGGTACAGTGAATATGGTTCCTACTGCTTATGGATTTGTGTCATCACAAGGTATTAATGCTTTTTGTACCAATAATTTTACTGTAACAAAAACCGGGATCGGCCAATATCAAATAGTCTTTACCTTCCCCCCCGGAGGCACCACATTTTTTGAACCGGTAATCGTTGCCTCACTTCACCAGGATTTTCCACCCCAGTCTACTTATCCATATTATGCAGGTAAAGCCACAACAGTTGGGTCGCATTATGAATCAAAAACTGCTACCACCGTAACAGTGACCATTTATTGTACAGAATGGGAAGTTGCTTATACTGTAAATCCATCAAGCAATGACGTTGCAAGTGTTTCACTACACACGAAGTTTGTAGATAACAGTTTTTCTTTTATTGCTTACTACTAATTTTTATGATGAAAAGGATATTTCTATTTTGCTTATTTATTATAGAGTTGGGCACTTTAATGGTATAATGTACTGTCAAGGCACAGATACCCAGCCCCACAAAGCCATGCTGCATATCTGCGATAGTGTGGAGATATTTCATTAATAGGTTTATCTGCTATCTCATGCTTTTCAAAATAATTGTTAGAAAGTAAGTAACTTAAAAATGATTCCCAGACTTTCTGACAAAAATTAAATTATTAAAAAATGAAAAAGTCAATATGGTTTGTTCTATTTGCTGTATTAGTCATTCCTGCCTTATCCTTTACCAATCTTACGCTTAATACTAATATTAATGCTAAAAGAAAGCTCATGCCGGCTATTGAACAGAAAAGATATCTTGAGTGTAAGGTTGATGGCAAACTATTAAAGGCTTCGGATCCTGGTTTAATTATTTTATATGTCCCCCAAAAAAAGGAAGTAAACATTTGGGGTAAAACATCCGAAGGTATAATCTCTATTATTATTGATGCAGTTGAAACTACAGGCAACTACACAATTAAAGGAAATTCAAAAAACGGTGCTGGCATTCAAACCAAAACCTCTATGTATGAAGTAAAAAAGTCCGGAACGCCTTTCAATGTTATTATTGAATCAATAGAGGATTTGAAAGTATTAAATAACAAAGGAGTGAAAGCTATCCGGGGTACTTTTGAGGGGAAAATAATGGACCAGAATGGTAAGGTTGTTGAAATAACCGAGGGTAAATTTAGTA
>JBBSBD010000217.1:0-10657 GCA_038251675.1 Chitinophagales bacterium
ACCCCTGGCCGGGCCGTAAACGGCATCGGAGCTAACGATATGGCTTCCGGCGCCCAGCAGCGACATATATACGCTTGAAATTGCAGCCATTCCCGAGCTTGTGGCAATTCCATCGTATCCGTTTTCCAGTTCGGCAATGTTCTGCTCAAATGCCCGGATGGTTGGATTGGCAATACGGGTGTAGATGTAGCCATCGCTCTTGCCCGAAAAGCAATCGGCACCATGCTGTGCGCTTTTAAATTTAAACGTAGAGGTCTGGTAAATGGGCACTGTTGCGCTACCGAATTCATCTTCAAATGATCCTGCATGAATTAATTTGGTGTTGAAACCTTTGTCTTTTGTTTTCATTTTGATAGTTTAAGTTAGTTATATTGGATTCAGTTAGTTTAAGGCTATTAAATAAATCGGATTAGCTATCAGTTTTTATTTTCATGCCTGTTGATAAATCAGGAAGCCTGGCGATAACTGAGAGGTTTCCCTTTACTATTTCGTTCATTTTAACACGTATTTCGGTATGTAATGGCAGGAACAAATCAACTCTTGATCCAAACCTTATAAAGCCAAGATCATTACCCTGTGTGGCCTGTTCCTCTACTTTTGCATAACAGAAAATACGCCTGGCGACAATTCCGGCTATTTGTTTTACCATTACCAAAACGCCTTCGGGTGTTTCAATTACCGTTGATTGATGCTCGTTAAATTCGGATGATTTCGGGTGTCGTGCTACAAAATACTTGCCCGGATGGTATTTGGTATATCTTATTCTGCCGCTTACAGGGTAGCGATTAACATGAGCATCATATATCGACATGAAAACTGAGACTTTCAGGCATTCGCGGTGCAGGTCCTCATCTTCAAAAACAGTACCGATGAAAACTATTTCGCCGTCAGCAGGACAATAAACAATGTTATTATCCGGTATGAAAGCCCTTACCGGGTTTCGGAAAAAGAAAAACATGAAAGTTATCAAAATCAGGCTGATCAGTCCACAACCGACAAAAACATATGAATTAAAGGATGTGAATAACAGTATCACTGAATTAACTATCAGTACTGAAATCAGTATGGTGAAAAACAGTACCTGTGCGGCAGGATGTATGATTCTATTTATTATGTTCATTTTTATTGAAATATCATCGAGAGTTAAAAGTCATGCCTTAAACTTCGGATTAATTGTCAACCGGAGCAAACTCATAACAGGAGTTCTGTCACAGCCAGGCTGAGGTTACTTGTTTTTATGCTTTCATATTTTGAATTTACGGAGGTAAAAAGTTTTTGAGTCGTATTCCAGTTTCTGTATAAGCTGATCCTGAAGCATTGACTGTACCAATGACATATCAGCATGATTCTTTTTGAGTAATTCCAGCATGGTATCTTCCCGTATCGGGTGAACCGCAGAGATATTCAGAATGTCTTCTCCTGCATTACCGGTAAAACCTGTATCAGTGCCTTCGAAACCCAGTATCAGCTCGGTATTAATGTTTTTTGCAGCGAAAAACTGGTACGCTTCGTTTATGGTATTTTCATCAGGTGCCGTTACCGTCGAAACTGCCGGCGGACGTGTGGGTATAGCCAGGTATGCAGTAGCTGGATTTACCAGTGAAACCAGTTCTGCGGTTTGACGCATAATTTCCGTGGAATCATTTACACCCTTAACAATCATGGTTTCGCTTACCAGTTTGCCTTTATATTCCTTCGCGAATAGCAGTAAGCCTTGTTTGTATTTTTCGAAATCAAGTTTGGCAACAGGCCGGTTAATCGCTTTCCATGCGGCCTCGTCTCCAGAATCAATTTTTACAGAAACCCAGTCGGCGGATTTCAAATCAGCTCTCAGCAGCGGGTCACTTAACAACGAAGCATTGGTAATAACAGCAATCGGAATGTTCAATGTTTTTAACCATTCAATTGTTTTACCAATATTAAAATCCAGGGTAGGTTCGCCGCTGGAAACAAAGGTTAAATAGTCCGGCTTATCTTCTTCTTTCAGGCTCAGCAGATGGTTCTTAACTTCGCGGTAAATTGTTTCCGGATCATAAAATACATAGCGGATAAGGGTATGTATTTTTGTAACTCCAACCTGGCAATAGATACAGGAATAGGAGCAAACTTTTTGTCCGCTGGGTATATTATTTATCCCAAGGCTTTTGCCTAACCGGCGGGAGGGAATGGGTCCATAACTTATCATGATTCAATGCTTTATATTTATAATTACCGATATTTATAGCAGTCTCTCTGCTCCGGCGTATAATTCTTCGATGGCTATAACGGCAACTCCATGTCCGGGTAGCCGGGCAGGATTCCATTTCTTCATTTCCTCAAATATTTCCCCTTCCGTGAAATATTCAATCTTCCCTTTTATCTGGTACGACTTATTATCCTTTGTTATAAACAGGATGCTGCCTGTACTTCCCGACCGGATGTTTTCCATCGTTTTTTTAAAGAAATTGTTTGCCACTACAATACTGTTTTCATTATGTTTTGTAACACTGGTTGCATAAATTGAATTGGGCAATCCATCGGCACTTACTGTACTGAAGATTACTGCATCCTGGCGATTGTCCCAGGCTTTACTGGCTATTTCGGGTAATTTTTTCATTGTTTTAATTTTATAGTTTTTATTGATGAACGTTTAACGTGATGAATGCCTGAGAATTATCTTCTGTTTACGGTTTTTTGATTATTTGATGTTCAAGATTTTTCACACATTTAATTACTTTTTATTTCAAACAGATTGTGGTTCGTATCGCTGATAAAATAAGTTTTCGATTTGCCATTATCGCGGATAAATACCCGGTAACCCTTTTCCCTGGCTTTTTCAGCAAGTTCCGGGGCCTCTGCTGTTTGGAAGCACGCATGCCCGAATGTTGGCGATGTTGGGCTGTCGCTGATAAAAAGTTCCAATTCCATATCCTCACAGTTTCCAAAATAAATTTTTGCCCCGTTGCTCATATTGAAAATTTCGAGTGTATCCTTCTCCGTCAACGCGAAAATCCTTTCGGTCTTAAAATGTAGGATGTCACTATAAAAATCAGTAACATCTTTTTCAATTACCTGTAAACCAACATGTTTTATCATATAGCCTGCTTAAAATTCAATTCCGGTTCTCGCCTTAACGCCCTTTGCGTAGTAGTGCTTAATTTCTTTCATTTCTGTAACCAGGTCCGCGATTTCAAAAAGTTCAGGCGGCGCATAACGCCCGGTGAGAATGATTTCCATAGCTTCCGGTTTTGTATTCAGAACTGCCAGTAACTCTTCCGTTTCGAATAAGTGGTAATAAAGGGCAATACAAACCTCGTCGAGTATCACCATATCATACTGATTCTTTAAAATTATGTCTGCAACTTCATCGAAGCCTTTGCGGGCAGCCTGTATATCTTTTTCAGTCGGTTCATTTTCGATAAAGCAATCCAGGCCATATTGCTTCAGTTCAATCTCCGGAAATCGTTTTATCGCATCCAGTTCGGCATAATGCATTCCTTTTACAAACTGGGCAATAAAAATGTGCATTCCGGCTCCGGCAGCTCTTAGCGCCAAGCCAAATGCGGCAGTTGTTTTGCCTTTTCCATTGCCTGTATATAAATGAATAAATCCTGCCATTTTCCTCTTTTACTTTTTGAAACCAGTTAATTTGTTATTCGCTTTTATGATTTAAGAGTTGTTAGTAAACGAACATACTTTTTAAAATAGAGCCTTTCCGATTCTGTTTCAAACCCAAGTTTATTTAAAATCTGCTTCCAGTCCTTTTCGATAAAATCGAAAGCGTATGGGCATTCTACCTTTTTAAATACCCAGCGATGCAAAGCGGGCATTTTATCCATATCAAACTCGGCAAAGTCGAGGATAATAAAATGACCGCCGGGTTTCAGATGTTTTTTCGCGTTCTCAATAATCGCATTTCTCACTTCATGCGGGAAGCCATGGATAACAAAACTGATAAAAACAATGTCGAAAGCATCGTGCAAATCCAAAGGAATATCAATCCGTTGCTGCAGGAATGAAATGCGCTTATCACCGCCAAAGCGATCTTCAAATTGTTTTTTCATATCAGGCGATAAATCCACACCGGTAATTTTGCCCTCATCACCCAGGTACTGAAGCATTAAGGCCGCATTTCGTCCTGTGCCACAACCCAGGTCCAAAATGGAATCGGCTGGTTTAATCCCCATATCTTTAATGGCCCTGGCAATGAACTTATGATACATGCCGAAAGAGCCCATATTCATTACTTTATCGTAATGTTTTGAAATGAAAGGTGTTAGTTCCACACCTGATTCAGGATATAGTTTAGTTATCATTTTTTACAGTCGATTTTATAGATGAAAAAGAATGAGAAAGAAACGATGATCATAAACAAACCGAAAAATGCCTGGAACCCGAAATAGCTGATAATCAAGCCTCCGGCCAACGGGAAAAGGGTCGGCAATATGTTTCCGGCCCCGGCAAAACCGGTGTATAACGCCCGGTTCTGAGCGCCTGACACTTCAAGCAGCAAGCCATTCATAGTAATGGAATAGAGGGAATAGATTATTCCTCCTAAAATAAAGAGGTACTTCAATGTGGCTGCATTACCAATATTGAGCACAATAACCGCAATCAGCAACGACAGGATAACATTACTGTACAACAACCATTTGTATTTTATTTTTTTGGCTGCCAGGAAAACTAAAAAGCTAACCAGCACAACACCCATAACTTTAAACAACAAGAACGAACCTGTATCACGACTGGTAGTACTGAACATCTCCTTGGCATAAAGAATGACGAAAGGCAGGAATGAAATAGCTATCCCCTGGGTATTAACAAATCCAAGGAAGTAAGGCAGTTGCTTATTGTGAATCAATTCTGATTTTAACACTGAAAAGAATTCTCTGAATCCGGAAATCTTTAAAACAGAAGGCACAACTTCCTTCAGTTTCCAAAAACCGCCGGAAGCCACCAGAAGGATGGCTCCGCCTATAAAAAACATATAGGCGAAGTTCATTGGGAAGACAGCAAGTGTGAGGGTTTTTTTTGCCAAAAATGCCGAAAGCAAAACGACAACTCCCGCTATTATTTGTTTTGCCGAGAAAAATGTTTTTCTCTTCTCATCATTAACAGATTTACCCAGTATATCGGTGTAACTGATATTGGTAAATGCTCCGCTCAGCGAAAAAATCGTAATAAACAGGAATATAAACCAGATCACGAATTTGGATTGGTCGGAATGAATAAAGAACAACGTTGATCCCAGGGCCAATAATGCCAGCACCCGTGAATTGATGCCGAGCAACAGGAATTTCTTTTTGTAAGGCTTGTTGCTGATATAAGGAGCAAAAATTAATTGTGTAAAACTAGAACCTCCCAGCATTATGGCCGTAAGTATACCTACATGCATAGCACCACCTCCCGATTCGATCAGCATGGCAGGGATAACGGTATCCACATCCATGAAATTCTGGGCAAAAGCCAGGAATCCCGCATGCCAGAGAAATGCGTAAAAATTATGTTTTGATATGGCGGGCGGAAGCTTCATTCCTTTTATAGTTCCCTGAGTTTTCCGTTTTTGTAATGCTCATAAGCTTGACGGACGGTCATATCCTGCGCATCCACAAATATTTTCATATTCAGATGCTTTAGCGCTTTGGAAGCAGTTTCGCCGGGTCCGTTGCCCGTAATCAGCACATCGGGTTTGAGTTCAAATACGCGCTGCGATGTTGCAGTTCCTGCTCCATGTGCCTCATTTTTCACCGCGCTGTTATCCACAACGTTTAACTCCTTAAGTTCTTCATCGTATAAAACAATGTATTCGGTCCGGCCAAAACGGGGATCCATCATTGAATCCCATTCGGTTCCTTGTGATGTAAATGCAATTTTCATTTTTAAAGATTTTTATCTGTTACTATTTTTTTAATTTTCTCCCAACTTTCGGTCAGTAGTTCTTTTAGCGTTCCATGGTCAAATTCAACGATGGTTTGCCCTTGTACCATTGCCTTTGTAAAATTCTCGTCGTATGGCAAATCGGTTAAATGCACAATATCTTCCTCTTTCAGAAAATGCATTATTTCAGCACATTTCCCGGGATTCACATCTGCTTTGTTGATGATGCAACCGGCTTTGATATTGAATTTCTTCACCAGTTTATATACCCGTTTCAAATCATGCAGACCTGAAACTGAGGGTTCGGTTACCAACACCACAAAATTTGCACCCGAAAGTGAGGAAACCACAGGACAACCCACGCCGGGTGATCCGTCCACAAGAACATAATCTATCCGTTCTTCGAGTGCGATCTCCTTGGCTTCATTTTTAACTTTTGCCACCAGTTTGCCCGAATTGTCAGCGCCAATGCCCAGCCGGGCATGAACCATAAAACTTCCTGTTTTGATGTTTGAAATATACCATTTACCCGCCAGGCGTTGCTGGTTAATAATAGTTTCAGTAGGGCAAATCCGCGCGCAATAGCCACAGCCTTCGCAACTTAGCGGATCAACTGTAAATAGGTTGTTTTTTACAGATATGGCATCAAAACGGCAAACCTGTTCACATTTTCCGCAACTGATACAATTGCTTTGATCGATATACGCCAGTTCGCCACTGTAAAAATCATCGGAATATTTAAAATCAGGCTGCATGAGCAGGTGCATATCCGCAGCATCCACATCGCAGTCGGCAACTACCACATCGGCTCCACCCAAAACGGCGAACGATGCAGTTATGGATGTTTTACCAGTGCCGCCCTTACCTGAAATGATTACTATTTCTTTCATGCGGATCCCCCTTTCGCTAATTTTATGCACGAATCCAGCATGTTACTTAAGGATTCTTTTATTTCGGGGAATTCCCTGTAAATCAGTTTGCCTGATGAATACAATTCCGCAATTTTACGGCTGTTTGGAATCCTTGCCAGGACAGGTATTTCCTGTTTTTCACAATATTGAATTACATCATTATTTCCGATTCCATCGCGATTAACAACCACACCGAATGGTTTTCCGAGAGCGCGCATGGTTTCCACAGCCAGTGTTAAATCGTGCAGTCCGAAAGGCGTTGGTTCCGTTATCAGTATCACGAAATCAGCATCTTTGGTGGCTTCAATCACCGGGCAGGATGTGCCGGGAGGTGAGTCGTAAATGGTAATGCGTGCATGCCCGTATTTTGCGGCAGCATATTTCTTTGTTTTTGCGATGGTGGGAACGGCCTGTTCCTCACCAATATCGAGGCGACTTTCGACAAAATGAAGCTTGCCGAGCTGGAAATCACGCAGCATTCCGGTCTTTTTGGGAACCATGGGCAAAGCTTCCGTAGGGCACAATTCCGAACAGGCATAGCAGCTATGACACAATTCAGGAAAAACTATGATGGACGGACCGAGCTGGATCACCGCATGAAAATTGCACACCTTTTGACAGATGCCACACAAAGTGCATTTCGATTCATCCCACTGAGGGATCATTTTAAAATTTTCCTCTTCGTGTACAAGTTCACTTTCGAAAAACAGGCCGGAGTTAGGCTCTTCCACATCAAGGTCAACCAAAACAACCTCCTCTTGCTCTGCAATAAAGGCCGCAAGATTGGTGGAAAGGGTCGTTTTGCCGGTTCCTCCTTTTCCGCTGGCAATGGCAATCTTTATTTTGGAAGAATTAATCATAATTTAAGCGGGTCTGCTCATCGGCAAGGGTTGGTTGGATGGCTTCTTTTAAGAAATCATTGTTCCAGGTATTAAGGTTTGTATGTGTAATGAAATATTTCTGAGGGATAGGATGCGTGCCTACTACCACTTTCATCCCATATTTTTCGGGGATAAATGCTTTGAAATGCTCCAGGTAAGGGCAGGGCGGATAACCAACCAGTAAACCGGTTGCAAAGTGAACATGTGTCACGCCGTTTTTCTTCATCTCTTCCGGTGCGTATTCAATATTTCCACCCGGGCATCCGCCGCAGGTTGTAAAAGCAGCAATTTCTGCATCCTGGTCCTTGTACACTGAAAACGCGCCCTCGCGTTCAGCAAACGAACGAAAACATTTCCCGCCTGCGCAGGTGTGGTAACGGTCGCAAATGATAATTCCGATTTTAATTTTATCCATTGTAATAAGTATTTAGCTTCTGATTGGTTATGAGCCAAGTGTTTACAAATTAGAATGCAAAGTGCTTAGTGCTTGGCATCTTGAATTACCAGATGAGAGCTGAAAAATATGTTCTCATCCCAGCAAACTCTAAATTTAGCTCTATTCACTATTCATGCGAATCAGTGGTTGAATTCATGATTTGTCTATTGGGCGTTAAACTCTTCCAGAGTTTAAAACTCTGGAAGAGTTCGCCTGGCAACTAATAAATTACAAGGTCAACCCTTGATTCGTATTATTCACTATTCACCAAGCACCAACCTCTTAATAATCCAATGCCAGTATGCGTCCCTTGGTAAAACTGAAGAATTTATCCTTATCGGCAACTTGTACTCCTTCCATTAGGTCTTCGGGTTTAAAGCCGGCTATTTTCAAACAGGTTGGACAAACATAAACGCCTACACCACTGGCTATAAGCTCTTTAACATATGTTTGTGCTGATTCGAAATCGGCAAAATTCAGGTCTTTGGCACCTTTCACTAAAAGCGCAACAGCATGGATGTCGAGGTAAACCAATACATCCTTATCCTTCGACATCAATACAGCCATTTTTAAAGGCATCAATACCCGGTGAGGATCGTTGTAACTTTCGGTGATATGGATAAATACGCCGTCGCGAACGGTATCCATTACGACTGCTTTGTTTGTTTCCATGCCGGTAGTATCATCCTTTTTAGTAGACTGATTGCACGACACCATAAATAATCCGCAGATGGCAAGTAAGGCTAACTTTTTCATAGACTTTTTGGTTTTGGGTTAATTTATTGTTAATTATAAGTATTTCAATCTGTTATATGCTTTGGTTAAAAACTACATAACTTCCTTTTTTCACATTCAGAATTTCACCAATCACATCGCATTTCACCATAAGCAGGAAAAATATCCGGGGATCGTGTTCTGTAATTAATCCTTCGAGGTTTCCCTGCCCTTTGGCAATTATTAAATCAGATGAATTATAAACTTCGCGAAACTCCTTGCTGCATTTTTCCAAAACAGTTGAAGGGGCGTCGTATCCGTTCGAAATTACCTTTGCAACTGTTTCTATTCCAATTTCAGTGGCATCGCTCAAGGTTGCATCGTTAAGCACCGGGGCTCCTCTTACTGCGTATGTTAACTGCTTGTGATTCAGGGTTTCGATAAACAATTTGTCGAAAACAATTTCACCGGCATTATCACCAATGTATAAAACGCTTTTAGCCTCTCTGATTTTTTGCTGCAGCAACACTGAATTGTCAATTGCAAAATTGGTATTCATTACCAGGTCAATGGTTTGATGTACATCAAAACTGTTATTTGCACCATAATCCATTATATTACCGGCAATTGCCAAACGCAAGGCAAGGTTAAACGGGTTTCCGGATGCTGTAACTTTTGGCTTCCACTCCTTATATAACTGAAGTGCTATGCGGTTGCTACTCTCCTTTTCCTTCGCAAACAAATCGGAAACTCCGATAATCTTACAGAATGTATTGTTCAATTCCCTTGTTATTTCAGGAGTTGACAGCATATTGTGCCTGATCATGGCATCCTGGTAAAAATTCATAAAATGTTCCTGTTGTTTGCTATCAGCATTAAATTCATCCATAAGTAGCTGGTACGTTTTCAGAAAACAGACTTTACATCTTTCGTCGATAGTGCTTTGAAGCCTAATTTCCGCAATTTTCGTGGGCATGTCCTTCCTCGTGGTTACAGTAGTTGGCTGATAAACTCAGGTTTCCGGCAATAAAATCGGTCACAAGTTCCTTTGCTGATTTTGTTGGTGCACCTACGAACGCATTGATATTCTGTTCGTTGAACAAATCGATAGCATGTTGACCCATACCACCGGCAATTACATCGGTTACTCCAAACTGGGCCACCCAACGCGGATACAAGCCCGGCACATGTTCGGGCGGAGTTAGTTCTTTAACATTTGTTATAACACCGTTCACAACGTCAACAATAGCAAACTGCTGGCAATGCCCGAAATGAGCACATAAAACCCCATTTTCCATGGGAATGGCAATACATTTATTCATTTGATTGATTTTAGTTTTATTATGTAAAAAGGAGGGGTAGTTTACCCCTCCAGGTTATTTTCAATTATCACCTCTGAAACGGTTCTGTCGTCCCATTCCCTGGCCTTTTCCGCCTTTACCGCGTCCAAAGCCCATTCCTCGTCCCATACCCATACCTCTGCCAAAGCCCATACCTCTTCCTGAATTATTTTCAGAAAGTTTTTCTTCGGTATTTTCTTCGGTTTGGGGTTCTGGATTTACGATTTTTTTTGGCTGATTTGCACCGAAATTGGTACAACGCCCCATACGGCGACCGGTCATTGCTCCTTCGCCCATTGGTCCTTTTTGATTAAATCCTGGCATAATAGCCTCCTTTATTAATTTATTAATACTGTTTTAAACTGTTTTTCAAGTGTTTTTCTTTCATCCAGATCCCGGCAATTTTTGCCAGACCGATGATCAGTCCAACAGCCAGACCTGCAGCAATGACAAACATTTCGTCCTTAGAACTACTTTGACTATCAGGATTGCATTGCCCCATTTTTCTACCTGTCATCG
>JBBSBD010000218.1:0-10638 GCA_038251675.1 Chitinophagales bacterium
ACATTACATAAAGTTTCTTTTCTTCATTCCCTCGCCGCAAATTTTCTGCAAGAACCAAATCGCATATTGCTTCAAGTTCCTCTTTTTCAAATATCGTTCCCGTCGGATTTAAAGGCGAGCACAAGGCAATAAGCACGGCACCTTTTATATGTGGCTCAATATCTTTCGCCGAAGGCATAAAATTATTTTCGGCACTGGTTTCTATCACTTCGTGCCTGCCTTCTGTAAAATGCACATAGTGGTTGTTATTCCAGCTAGGAACCGAATAAATTACTTTATCATCTCTGTCAACAATGGCACGATACAATGCATAAATAAGAGGTCGGCCGCCGGCGGCAATTAATATCTCATTTACTCCGTAATCAAGAAATTCTCTTTTCTTAATAAATTTTGAAACGGATTCTCTTAATGCTAAAATGCCCTCTGCCAAAGGATAAGTCGTCTTCTTATTTTGATATGCTTCAATTATTTCTTCTTCCAGCTTTTTAGGAATTGGAAAAATAGAAGAATCAAAATCACCAATCGTAAAATTGTAAATTTTATCCCCTCTTTTTATCTTTTCCTTTATATCCGCTCCAAGACGCACGATCTCGCTTCCGATAAGCGTTTGAGCGAGCTGACTTAATTTTCCGGGAGAGTTTTCTACTTTATTATCGGGCACGGCTTGTATGGGTTTGAAATAAATATACTTATAAATTTTCTAAAAAATCTTCTATTCCCGCGACTATTCTCTTAGCAACTTCAGACCGAAATGCAGGGCTAAGAATCTTTTTTTCGTCCTCCGGATTACTCAAAAAAGCTACCTCTACAAGGCAATTCGGATACTCGGTAGGGCCACTCAATGAAAAATTAAAACTGCCAATATTACCAAATTCTTTTAGTCCTGCTTTCTCCACACTATTAAGAATTGCAACGCTAAGGGGTTTAAATCCAATATACCGGTAATAAATGCTTACGCCCTGCGTGGTATCACTTGATGCCGAGTTTAAATGAATGCTTATAAGCAAATCCGGATTTTGTTGCTTTAAAAAAGAAAGCCGCTCCGGCATACCCAGCGTGGTATCTTTAGTTCTCGTCATGATCACATTTGCTTTTTTAAGCTCTAACTCTTTTTTAAGTGCGTATGCGATAAGCAATGTATAGTCTTTTTCTTTTATACGCGTTTTTACACCTGTGGCTCCTGTATTATCCCCGCCATGGCCTGCATCTATTGCTATACTGAGATTTTTTAGATTTAATATTGGCGGTTGTCGTTTCACCTTTACAGTTAGCCTGTAAGAAGTGCTATCATAAAAAATGCTATATCCCCAGTGTTGGGGATGTTTTAATTCGATAAAAATCCTCATTACATCGTCTTCGACCTGCTCGTACCATGCGTTCTTTATTTCTTTTGCCGAGCTTAGCTGGTTTATCCAATTGGTATTACTGGTTGCGCCAAAAATATCTATAACGATCCTTGAAGGATGAATTTCCTGTACACTAGTGTATGGTAATTTTTGATCGAGAAGAACTGTTACATAATCAAATAAAGAATCACCGAAAACTTTCCAGCCGCCAGTTAAGTGTTGCTGGGGAATAAACACTTCAGTCCTGGAAACGCTGTTTTTATCAATCCAGGCCGTATGAAATTGTGAAAGCTGCACCTTATAGTCTGTTCCAAAACTATCCACTACTTTTAAAATGATGTTGCTATCAAGAAAAGTCATTTTAGCGCCACCAAGCCTGTCTTCGCCAATTCCGTATTTTAAATAGGGAAGTGAATCAATCGTTTTTACATAAAAATCTGCAGGTAATTTTATTTGTGACAAAGAATTTAAAAAACAAAATGACAAAAGAATAAACAAGCCCATTTTCATGCCGTGAAGATAATTCATAGAGTTATACCAAAAATGAATGGCAATGAAAGTCAGTACTCCTGCGAGATTTATGGGGATTAAAAGTTTTTTTAAAAAATCATAATATAAAAAATATCTTTCTATATATTTTCGTCCTGCCCGGTTTAATATTAAAATAAAAAAAGCTTGTAAAAATTACTTCATGAAAAATCTGATTATTTTTTTTGTATGTATCATCACTTCAGTTTCTCTGCTAAACTGCAACACAAATGAACAAAAATCATCAACAAGAGCCGAACGCGATAGTGCTTACAGTAAATTGACCGATGAAGAAAAACGGTTATCCAAAAATGCTTTGGCAGGCCTCGAAGTAGCTGATGGATTGCAGGCATTGTTATTCGCATCAGAGCCTATGATGGGCAACCCTACCAATATTGATATCGACTCAAAAGGCCGTGTGTGGGTTTGCGAGGCTTTCAACTATAGGCCACAACTCAATCCGGGTAACCCTACACGTGAAGCCGGTGATCGTATTCTTATATTAGAAGACAAAGATGGTGACGGAGAGGCCGACACGGCAAAAGTATTTTACCAGGGAACCGATATAAATGCAGCCCTTGGTATTGCGGTGCTTGGTAACAAAGTAATCGTATCCTGCAGCCCTAACGTTTTTTTATTTACAGATACAAATGGTGATGATATAGCAGATACAAAGGAAGTATTATTTACTCACGTAGGTGGTGAGCAGCATGATCACGCTGTGCATGCATTCACATTTGGCCCCGATGGGAAATTGTATTTTAATTTCGGAAATGCAGGTGAGCAGTTAATGGATAAGAATGGCAAAATTATCATTGATAAAGACGGTAATGAAGTTACCAATAAAGGAAAGCCGTATCGCCAGGGAATGGTTTTTAGAATGAATGAGGACGGAAGTGATTTTGAAGTGCTTGCACATAACTTCAGGAATAACTATGAAGCATGCGTAGATGCTTATGGTACAATTTGGCAAAGTGATAATGATGACGATGGCAACCAAAGTACACGCATCAATTATGTAATGGAATTTGGAAATTATGGATATACTGATGAGATGACTGGTGCAGGGTGGCGGGCAAGGCGGACCAATATGGAAACCGAAATTCCAAAAAGACATTGGCATCAAAGTGATCCCGGCTCAATCCCTAATTTGTTACCCACAGGCGCTGGTTCTCCTGCAGGAATGTGTTTTTATGAAGGAACATTGTTGCCTGCCGTATTTCAAAATCAAATGATCCATTGCGAGGCTGGCAATAATATTGTAAGAGCCTACCCGGTGGAAAAAGAGGGTGCTGGTTATAAAGCCCGTATCGAGCCAATTCTTGAGGGAGTTCGCGATCAATGGTTCAGACCAGTGGATGTTTGTACAGCTCCCGATGGTTCCATATTCGTCGCGGATTGGTATGATCCCGGTGTGGGAGGCCATCAAATGGTTGACATGAACCGGGGCCGTATTTTTAGAATTGCTCCTTCTGTAAAGGATTATAAAATTCCCGCTTTGGATCTGTCTTCTGCTGATGGGGCTGCGGAAGCTTTGAAAAATCCAAATGGCGCCACACGTTACCTGGCATGGAAAAAATTAAAAAGTTTAGGAGCACAGGCTGAACCTGCATTGCAAAAAATGTGGGCATCAGAAAACCCTGTTTACCGGGCGCGGGCTTTATGGTTGCTTGCAAGAATTCCCGGCAAAGAAGATACTTACATTCAAAAAGCATTGGACGATAAAAATCCGGATATAAGAATTACCGGTATAAGGGCTGCAAGAGAAATAAAACCCGATATTATCCCTTATATAAAAAAACTAACAAACGATACGGATCCGCAGGTACGCAGAGAATTGGCAATTGCTTTGCATCACAACAAATCGCCTGAAGCTCCAGGTTTGTGGGCTCAGCTTGCTATGCTATATGATGGTAACGACAGGTGGTATCTTGAAGCATTAGGAATTGGCGCAGATAAGCAATGGGATTCTTTTTTGGATGCCTATAAGAATAAAGCAGGAGAAAAAATAAATGATAAGCCTGGCCGTGACATTGTGTGGCGCTCACGCACTGGTATTTCGTTGCCTTTGCTTGCAAAAAATATAGAAGATAATGCGATCAGCGATTCTGAAAGGCTAAAATATTTCAGGGCATTCGATTTTATTGATGCACCAGCGAAAGAAGATGTGTTATTGGGCTTATTAAATTATCAAGGCCCAAACCAGCAGGAAATTTATTTTAATACGCTGAATGAATTAACGCCTTCAGCATTATCAACTTCCTCTAAGATGAGGTCTGTTATTACGGAGACGCTGGATTCAATAAAGGGTACCCAGGATTTTGTAACACTTTTAGGAAAATACAAACTTAAAAATTACAATAATGATCTGTTACAAATTACACTTGCAATGCCGGATAGCAGTTTGGGCAGGGAAGCTGCTAATTTATTGGTGAACTCGGGAGGTTCAGCCATATTAAAAAATGCAATAAAAAGCAATGATTCAGTTACCGCCGTAGCTGCGCTAAAAGCATTAGCCAGCACGGGTTCCAACGAGGGAATACAAATGGTGGAGTCAATTATAAAAGATCCTGATGTCAATCTTCAACTGCGTGAGAAGGCGGTGAAGATGCTGGCTTCTGGCTGGAATGAATCAGAAAAATTATTAGATATGGTTAAAGCCGGGCAATTGCCAAAGGAACTTAAATCCACGGCAGCAATCGCGTTATCTGCGACTTATAGAAAAGATATAAGGCAAGAAGCTTTAAAGTACCTGCAGGTAAGTGAAGTTGCAGGCGGAAAGCCTTTACCAACTATAAATGAACTGGCAAAATTGAATGGCGACGTGACATCGGGCAAGCAAGTATTTTCAGCTACCTGCAGCTCTTGCCACAAGATAGATAATGAAGGCGAAAATGTGGGGCCTGCTCTTTCAAAAATTGGAAGCAAGCTTACAAAAGACGCTCTATATATTGCCATTATTCATCCTGATGAAGGAATAAGTTTTGGTTATGAAGGCTATGTTTTTAAAATGAAAGACAACAATGTTGTGGCTGGCATTATTACCAGCGAAACTGAAGATGCCGTGGAAATTGTAATGCAAGGGGGTATAAAAAAGAAACTTGAAAAATCTTCTATCGCTTCCAGAACAGAAATGAAAAATTCATTGATGCCTGCGACGTTATACCAAACCTTAACACAACAACAGTTGGTCGATTTGGTGGAATATTTGCATAGCAAAACGGAATAGATGTATGATCAGAAAAAATAGTAAAGGCCTTGAGAATTAACTCAAGGCCTTTTTTTAGTTTTCCAGGTTATCCTAAAATGGATATTTATTATTTCCAATTAATTTATCAGCAACAAGTCTTCTCGCATCTTTGCTATTGAATGGATCTGACTTTGTAAAGCGTTTTAACCCGAGCAACATCATTTTTTGCTCGTCGCCTTCGGCAAATGCATTGATTGCCTCCTTACCACATTTAGCAACTTTATCAATAGCATCGTTCAAATAACACCTCATCATAGCTGCCTGAACTTTTGAATTTTCTTCTCCTTGTTTATCGGTTAATTTTATAACCCTTAGTAAGGTACTTTCTGCTACAAAAGTTTCAATAGCCATATCCGCGATATTCATAATGATTTCCTGTTCTTCCTGGAGGCTGGCTTTCAATTTCATCGTAGCCGCTCCCGCAACCATCAAAATACATTTCTTCATATTTTGGATTGCCTTTTGTTCTTTCGCAAAAGCACCGTCTTCACCATCTCCGAAATCAGGAATACTCATTAGTTCTTTTTGCACATTCATTGCCGGCCCCATTAAGTCGAGCCTCCCTTTCATTGCACGCTTTAGCATCATGTCAACAGTAAGAAGCCGGTTTATTTCATTGGTTCCCTCGTAAATACGGTTGATCCTGCTGTCGCGATAGGCTTTACTTATTAAGTATTCATCACTATAGCCGTTGCCGCCATGTATTTGCACCCCTTCATCAACTATGAAATCAAGAACCTCGCTGCCATGAACTTTTAACATCGCACATTCTATCGCATACTCCTCGGCTGCACCAAGCATGGCTTCATTAAATGGCTTGCCCATTCCCGTAAGTTCAGCCTCCTTCTCATCTATCCATTTTGCTGTACGGTATAATGCACTTTCATCAGCGTATATTTTTATAGCCATCTCTGCAAGCTTATGCTTGATAGCGCCAAAATTTGCTATTGCTGTTTTAAACTGCTCACGCGTATTAGCATATTTAATTGTTTCACTCAGGTGAAGTTTTGCACCGCCGATTGCGGCAGCGCCTAACTTAAGCCTTCCGATATTTAAGATATTAAATGCAATAATGTGGCCCTTTCCTATCTCTCCTAAAACATTTTCTACAGGCACTTTACAATCCTGGAAATATAATTGAACAGTAGAAGACCCCTTAATGCCCATTTTATGTTCTTCAGGTCCCACACTAAATCCTTCAAATCCACGCTCAACGATAAATGCTGTGAATTTATCACCATCAATTTTTGCAAATACGGTGTAAACATCCGCAAAGCCTCCATTAGTGATCCAGCATTTTTGGCCGTTTAACAAATAAAACTTTCCATCTTCTGAAAGTGTCGCCGTTGTTTTTGCGCCCAATGCATCGCTACCACTTCCCGGCTCCGTTAGTCCGTAAGAACCCTTCCATATACCCGTAGCAAGTTTAGGGATGTATTTCTTTTTTTGTTCAGGGGTTCCAAAATATAAGATAGGTAATGTACCGATACCTGCATGCGCACTCATCGCCACACTAAACGAAAAGCCTGCACCGAGTCCCTCGCTAACTAACGTAGATGTAACAAAGTCTTTACCTAAACCATCAAATTCTTCAGGAACTGATGCGCCTAATAAGCCTTGCTCGCCCGCTTTTTCCATAAGCTGAGGCATAAGGCCCGGCTCAAGTTTATCTATGCGTTCTATAACAGGCAGCACTTCAGTTTTCAAAAACTGGATACACATATCCCGAACCATAATTTGCTCTTCGGTATAGTCTTCAGGAGTAAATGTTTCAAATGCATTGCTTTGTTTAATTAGCCATTCACCTCCTTTTAAAAGTGATTGAGAAGTTGTGGAGTTCATAATTTTAATTTTGTTAAAGGGTTTTCTTTATATACATTTTGCAAATCGATAACCGGGGCAGCAGAAAGGTTGTCGTAAACCTTTTGCAGAACTTCCTTGGCAATTTCAACCTGGCCGTTTGTAACACCAGCCAGCGCCTCATTTAACGTCTGGTTGGCGATTTCCATTGTCTTTTCCTGTAGGCTTTGCGCTTCTTTTGTTAAATAAATAAGATTGATACGACGATCATTTTTAGAAGCAACTCTTTTTACGAGTTTCAGCTTCTCAAGATTATCCACAAGCCTTGTAATACTTGGCTTATCCCTGAAAGTGGCGTCACACAGTTGTTGCTGGCTTTGGCCCTCCTCTTTCCACAAATGATAAAGAACGCTCCACTGTTCAATAGTAATATCAAGATCAGCTTGCTTGAAATTTTTCTGCAAACGGCGTGCTATCGCTGTAGAAGCTTTACCGGTAATAAAGCTGTAAAGTTCTCCTTTCTTAAATTGGTTGTTTGGCATATAGTTGTTTATGCAACTATACAAATATAGTCATTCGTTTGAATTCTAAAAATTATTTTTGTGAATAATTTTTAAAATTTTACATGGCCTTTTACCTGGTTTCTTTCCTGTTGCTATTTTTATATTCCGGGATCATTTTATTTTATCGCCTAAGTTGGTTACAAATTGAGGATTTCGATCCAGAAACGAGCATGCAAGCGGCTAAACCGGTATTTATAAGTGTAATTATCGCAGCCCGCAATGAGGAGAAGAATATCGGATCATGCCTTGCTTCTATAATTAATCAAACGTATCCGGAAAATTTATTTGAAATAATAGTAGTAGATGATCATTCGTCGGATGGAACTTATAGCATAACAAATTCATTTAAAAAAGATAACATCAAAATTATAAGGCTAGAAGATTTCACCGGAGAAGCGAAATTAAATTCTTACAAAAAGGCAGCAATTGAAACGGCAATTAGTATTGCAAAAGGGAATGTGGTTGTAACGACTGATGCTGATTGTATGGTCACAAATGATTGGCTGCAAACAATTGCTTCCTTTTATTCGAAATATGACCCCGTATTTGTAGCTGCCCCGGTTGTCTATTCAGATCCTTTGCTTACTGATTCCAAATTTTTGAAGTTGCTGAAAAATTTCCAAACGCTCGATTTTTTGTCCCTTCAAGGAATTACGGGAGCTTCTGTAAATAAAAAATTTCATAACATGTGTAACGGAGCTAACCTTTCTTACACAAAAAGGGTTTTCCTGGAAGTTTCCGGATTTGAAGGCATAGACAACATTGCAAGTGGGGATGATATGTTACTAATGCACAAAATTCAAAAAGTACATCCCGGCAAGATCTGCTTTATTAAATCAACCAATGCAATTGTAAAAACACAGGCGGCCACTTCATTAGGCGAATTTATGAATCAAAGAATAAGGTGGGCAAGCAAGGCAGATAAATACACGGATCCAAAAATAAAATCGGTACTGTTGCTTGTATATCTATTTAACCTTTGGATATGTATAGTAGTTGTATGTTCATTTTTTTCAATCGTTTACTTTTATATTTTTATATTTTTATTATTTATTAAAACAATAGTGGAATTATTCTTTCTGTTTCCTGTTGCAAAGTTTTTTGGGAAGCAACGATTACTATGGTGGTTTTTCCCCGCACAGCCTTTTCATATACTTTATACAATAGTTGCGGGATGGTTGGGTAAATTTGGTTCTTACAAATGGAAAGGGCGAACTGTAAAATAAGACTGTGCTCTTTGTAAAAGAAAAGTTTCAAAAACCGATATGGATCAATCATTTTCCTTTTCACAAAATGCGTGGCGTCGTCTTAAAAAAAATAAAGGAGCTATAATTGGCCTCGCATTTATTGGTCTATCTATTCTCACAGCTATTTTTGCTTATTACATTTCACCCGATTCAACCCCTAATGCCGACCGCCAAATTGTGGAAATACAGGCCAGGAAACCTGGTTTCAAACAACTATTCATAAAGCAAAAGAAAACAAAACAGATTTCTGCAACGGGCTTTTTAAGCAGGCTGTTGTATGGCGCAGAAGATAAAAATCTTTATGTCCCCATTAATAGTTATCAAATTGATAAGGACACGGTAACTGTTGAAAAATTTATTGACGAGGGTGTGGCGGAGAAACAGCTTTATGCAAGAAACCAGTTACCTCGTGAGAATTTTATCATGTCAAAAACATTTTGGCTAGGCACCGATAAATTTGGGCGGGATATTTTAAGCAGGTTAATTGTAGGAGTACGTGTAAGCCTTGCCGTTGGTTTAATTACCGTATTAATCTCGCTTTCCATTGGAATTTTTTTGGGAGCGGTTGCCGGTTATTTTGGTGGAAGAATTGACAACATAGTCATGTGGCTGATTAATGTGATATGGAGTATGCCTACGCTTCTTCTTGTTTTTGGGGTTACACTTGCATTGGGCAAAGGCTTTTGGCAAATATTCATAGCCGTGGGTTTAACTATGTGGGTGAATGTTGCCAGGGTAATAAGGGGACAGGTGATCGCATTGCGGGAATTGGAATATATAGAAGCTGCAAAGGCATTGGGGCTGAAAGATATTAGAATTATTATGCGACACATTCTTCCGAATGTTCTTGGGCCTGTAATTGTGATCGCTGCTTCTAATTTCGCAAGCGCTATAATTATTGAGGCTGGCCTTAGTTTTTTGGGTGTCGGGGTACAGCCGCCCATGCCAAGCTGGGGACTAATGATAAAAGAAAACTATAATTTTATCATAACGCACAACCCCATGCTGGCCCTGGCCCCGGGAATTGCGATAATGCTGCTGGTACTTGCATTCAACCTATTAGGAAATGGATTGCGGGATGCTCTTGACGTAAGGAGTTAAAATAAGGATGAAATTTTTAGCTTTCGCTTTTTGACACTTGCACATTTCGATTGAAGCTCTCTACCAGGGAAATTAGTGTTTCTGTGCGTTCGATACCCTTAATTTTCTGGAGTTGATCATGCAATATGAAGCGAAGTTGGTCAATATCTTTACAAACTATTTCAATGTACATACTATAATTGCCCGTTGTATAGTTAAGCCTGATGATTTCAGGGATCTGTTCAAGATCTTTCGCAACCGCATCATACATTGAACTTTTCTCCAAAAAAATACCTACGAAAGCGGTAATATCATATCCCAATTTCTTAAGATTAACACTCAGCTTCTTCCCGTGTACAATTCCGAACTCTTCGAGTTTTTTAATACGAACATGAATGGTCCCTCCGCTTACAAATAACTTTTTGCCTAATTCCGCATAGGGAGTTTCGGCATTTTCAAGCATTTCCTGAATGATTTGCAGATCAAGTTTATCAAGATTTAACTTTGTGGCCATATAACTATTAGATTTAGAAATATTTCATAAACTTACAAATATATTAATCATTATCTAAATAATATTCTTTTTTGATAAAAAACTTGTTTGATAATAGATCAATTATTAGATTTGCATCACATTAGTTCTTAAAAATTGTGGGGTGATGAAATTTTTGGCAGACATGCCCTCTTGTCTCGGGGGTGAGGATCACAGGATAAACATAGTGTAGAGCCGCTTTTGCAGCAATGTACAAGCGACCAGGGTCGACCACTGAACTTTGCGCTATCGCTAACTGCCTCGTGGAGGTTCGAACCCTCCCCCTACAGCT
>JBBSBD010000219.1:0-10621 GCA_038251675.1 Chitinophagales bacterium
AACCATATTTATGGAGATTTCTCAAAAATACACTGTCGAACAAACCGACGAGATAGCCGTACATTCAGGCTTTATACCGGTTGCCCATTTTTTTGATAAAAATAAATGGTTTGTAGATGTAATATGGAAATGTGTATGAGCGCAGTGGTATCACGCTTTGGGAAGTAAACTTTACTCACTAATTATTCTCTTCATTCCTGGTAAGTATATTCAATTGAGATGGAATGATTTCGGCAGTCACTTCATTAAGCTTGCCTTTAAATTCACCGTCCACCTGGAAATGTGTTGTTCGTTTTGTATGAATAGTGGCCCGGGTGGTTTGTATAATTTCAACCTTCTTCGGGTTAAAATTCCGATAACTTACAAACATTTGAAGCAATTGCGATAACGAAAATTTGCGCATAATAACTATCTCAAATTTTCCGTCATTTACTTTTCCATTGGGATTAATGACTGCGCCGGTACCATACTTACTTGCATTTGCAACAACGATCATATAAGCCCGTGTACTAATTTCTTCAGTATCTGTTATGACATGCGCATCCATCAATTTTTTGCGCCACATAACCTTGGCCACCATTCTTACATAACCCCACATCCCCCGCCAGGCACTCTCTTCGAAATATTTTATTAACCTGGCATTTAACCCGAAGTCTGCAAGATGAAGGCATATATCTTTCGTGTTTATTTTAATAACATCGCAACATCTTATTTTTCCATCCAAAATTATGTCCATTGCTTCTTCGTGATTTTCAGGAATATTTAATTCTTTTGCCATGCCGTTTGCAGATCCCGCAGGCAATATACCCATGGCCATATCAGTGCCGAGCATTTGCTTCGCGACCAACGAAATGGTGCCATCGCCTCCAACAGCAATTACACGATGCGGTTTAAATTTTTCAAGCCAATATTGCAAAGAATCCCGGTCATGTTTGCCAGCTAAAACAAAGAATTCTATAGTGTGAGATAATTCTTTGAAGTATTGCCTTATGAGGGGCTCCCAATGAATTTTCTTTTTTCCGCCCGATACGGGATTGAGAACAAATAATATTTTTAAATTTAAAGGCTGCTCCATTTATATCTTTGAGGTTCTGACACTATGCAAAATTTACCAGGTCATAAAGAAAGGAAACTTTCACTGTTTAAAAGGATAAAGCGAAAAATATTCTTTTTATTCGGGCTTCGCGACAGCCCGGTAGTGAAAGTATACCGGGGATACGGCAATTCAGAAAAAATAATTGTATTTGGCCACGTGTTCAAATTAAGCCCAATGAGACGCAGGACTTACAGGCAAAACTGGATCGTCAACTTCTTTTCCATGCTTAGATTATTTATGGTAAAACCATTCGTAAATGCGCGGGTAAGAATGGAATGGAACGGAACTTTTATGGAGGTAGAAACGCAGGATGATGGATATTTTAGATTCGAATGGAAACCACAGTTGGCGCCAATTCCGGGTTGGCATCATCTAACCGTTTATTTAAATGAAGAAAAATACAAATCACAAAAGATATCAGGCACATCGGAGATGCTGATACCTTTTGAATCCCAGCATGCTTTCGTCAGCGATATTGACGATACATTTTTAATTTCGTACTCTTCAAAGCTACGCAAAAGGTTGTACGTTTTATTTACAAAGAACGCCCGAAGCCGAAAGCCTTTCGAAGGAGTGGTGGATCATTACCGTCAGCTTGCCGAATCAGGACAGGATGAACATTTATTTAATCCTTTTTTTTATGTTTCGAGCAGCGAATGGAACCTTTACGATTTAATTGTAGAATTTTCAAGAGAGAATCATCTTCCGAAAGGGGTTTATCTTTTGAACCAGGTAAAAAAAATAAGCCAGGTCTTGCGCACAGGGCAGAACAAACATTCGGGAAAGTTTACCCGCATAGTAAGAATTATCGAGACTTATCCTGGTTTACAATTTATTTTAATGGGTGATGATACACAGGAAGATCCCAATATTTATTTATCACTAACGGAATATTTCCCAAAAAATATTTTTGCTGTTTACATAAGAAGGGTTAATAAAAATAGATATGAAAGTGTGCAGGCTACCGTCGATAAAATGATATCATCAGGTGTGCATTGCTGTTATTTTAAACATAGCGCAGAGGCAATAGAGCATTCTAAAGCGATTGGGCTTATCGGGTGATAGCGGTTTCCAGAATCAGGAATCAAGTATCAAGTATCGAGAATCAAGCATCCACCACCATCTACAGAGTCAAACTTAATCTCAGTTGAATTAATTTATCCTCATCAGAAATTCCGTAGGTAACGTCAAATAGTACTTTACTGAAAGGAGCAAATAAAATTCCTCCTCCATAGCCCACATGCCAGGTGTTTGAATTTTCCTGCGGAATCCAAACTCTTCCCTCGTCAACAAATACGAGCAGGCCAGCCTTGCCATTCACAAAATAAGTTTTGAACTTGCTTATAAACCTTAATTCATTGCTATTGTAAAAGGCCGTCTTTCCATAAAATCTCTGCCGTTGAAAGCCGCGGAGATCCATGCCACCGCCAATTGACGGGTATTGGTAAAATTCAGGATTACCACTTACTGATGAAACTGCGGCGGAGGTAGCGATAGAAAATTTAGAAATAAGAGGAACATATAATTGAACTTTTCCACCGTATTTCCAGAATGATAAATCCGTTTGATTTACATTTTGAGTAAAAGAGACATTTCCTGATAGTGTGATACCGCTCGTTGGCACAGCAAGATCGTTAAGCTGGCTAAAGGTGTATTTAAAAACTGCGCCGGCGAAATTCCTTGTATCGAAAACCTCTGTTGCGGCAGGAGCTATCACTTTTGCTACATATCTCTCTTCATCGTTAATTATTTTTATGGATTGATAAAATGCATTAAAGCTTACATTGCTTTTGCCAAAGCTTCGGGTTAGACCAATGCTTCCAATGGCTTCTTTGGTTCGCATCCTGTTGTAATCTCTATCTTGCGTGGTTAGTAATGTTTCATTTCCCAGGCCATAAAAGTTAGTCCATCTTACCAAATCATAATTTGCCAATAGCGAAAGGTCAAATTTTCCAATGGCGCCGGGGAAAAGTCCTTTATACGTGAAGCTGAATGCCTGTTGAGAAATTGAATAATTTGCTCCTATATACTGCTTGAATGCGAAAGGAAGTTTTTTCCATTTGTGATGCTCCCAACCATAACCAAGCCCCAAATAGAAACGATCTGCGTCACTGTAAAAAAAAGTAGGCTTTATACCCTTTTTATCATACATATAATTCCTGTAGACGTAGGAATGCCTTGAAGTATCGTTCGATAGATGAAATTTGGTATTGGATCCAGTTTGAAAGTAATTGTTGTCCTTATCATCGTACACATAGGTCTTCATGCTACCATTGATGGTTGTGACGGAATCAGGATCAGGGCCGCCAATAATCCTTACCTTAATCTTGTTGTGTTGATCTCCGCCAATGGTATAAATATCCTTACCATCAAGACCATAAAGCCTTATCTCTTCTGTTTCTTTATTTAGGAAAGTTCTTGAATAGAAGGGCTTGGATTTCTTCTCATCTTCCTTTGTTTTGTTAAATAGCTGCACCGAAACCTCGTCTTCGTTAATTGGTTTTACTTCAAAATATTCGGTCCCCGTGCTACCCACAACCTCCACCTCTTTGGCTAAAAAATAATAATAAGTCGTAGCGTAATCCAATATTTGTTCTCGTCTTGCTTTTAAAGCTGCGGTTATTTTTTCTCCCGAGATGTCGTACACTTCGGGGGGAAGTTTTTTTAAAGCTTGTTCAATCACATCGTCAGTTAATGATGCCTGTAAATCTTTTGCAATCTTTTGCCAGTCGTTCAGGTTTAATTGATTTGTGAACAGGCGGTCGGATCCTCTTTCCTCAAAGGTGAAAGTTTTTACATCGCCAACCTTAGGTTTAAAACTTTGAAAATAATTTAAGCCAGAAGCTGCGATTGCAAGGTCAAGTAGTAGACCGTTATGCTTAAAATATGCCTGGTCCCTGTCTTGTGGTACAGGAACAAATATTTTTTTCTTGCCGTCTTCCTTAATACCCCATGCCCACTGATCTTCATGCCTGTCCCAATCTCCGAGGAAAATATCGAAAAGCCTTGTCTTTAAATAAGCTTCCTGGTCAACACGGTTCTCTGTTTGATCAAATATCTCTTTTATCATATCCTTAGTATCAAGATATTTATCGAAGTTGCCCAGGTTATCTGCGCCCTTCCAGCTTCCTTTTATTCTCTGCTCAAACAGGTACACCTGGCCCGCAAATTTTTTATTGAAAGTATCCAGAGCGGGTTGCTCAGGCAGGTAAACATATTGCGGATTGGTATGATAGATTCCTGCGCTTTGCGCCAACATTGGAACGGTAACCGCACCATAAGGGTTTGACATAGAGACTTCATCGTTAGCCAAATCTTCAATAAAGGTTCCCAGGAATTCTTCCGGGAGGACCTTTCCAAGTCTTTTATCAACAGACCGAAGCGAATAATTGTCGCCGTCTTTAGTTTCGAGATGCAGGGAACTTGTTTGATGGCCGCCACCTTCCTTTGTTGCAATAAGCCCGCCCTTTTCAGCATTCAATAAAAAAACGGGGAGCTTTACGGGAGCAGACCATTCTTTGCGATAATTTTTTCCCCAAAAAAAGTCATGCCATCCCGAACGTTTGTACTGCGGGCCCGCACTTACGATTTTATATTTTGAGATTGTGGTTGAGTCCGCCATATTCTGTGCAGATACGTTTTCGACGATCGTAAAAAAACAAAGGCAGGTAAGGAATGATAATCTATATACTAAGTTCATTTATTCGATTTAATTGTTATCGGGCTAAATACTTCCGCTAACCCCAAAAGCTATACAAATACATATTAATTTAGATTCTGTTTAATATCTAATAAAATACAGGTTGGGATTTTTTTAAAATATTGAATTTAATTATTTATGACAGCAATATGTAATTCTGCTGCACATAATTAAAGCTGTAATCCATTGAAACCATTGTTGCGTCGCAAATCATAGCTTTGACCAAATGAAATTATAAAATTTTAAATTAAAAAACTATGTGGTGGATTTATGCACTTCTTTCGGCGTTTTTTGCGGCGCTTACGGCCATCTTTGCCAAGGTAGGTATTAAAGGTGTAGATACAGATCTTGCAACGGCTATACGAACGGTTGTAATTTTAATATTGGCATGGGGGATCGCATTTTTCAGAGGTGGTGTTACTACGATGAATACACTTACCAGGCACAACCTGGTATTTTTAATTCTTTCAGGTATTGCTACAGGGCTTTCATGGATATTTTATTTTAAAGCTTTACAAATGGGGAAGGTGTCGCTCGTGGCTCCGGTCGATAAAGCAAGTGTGGCTATTGCAATTATTTTATCGGTGATTTTTTTAGGCGAAACCTTAACACTTAAAATGGCTGTGGGGGCGTTAATGATAATTGCCGGCACCATTATACTTATACTTTAATGTTAAAGATGATAAAAATTAATTCGTGTTTCACTGCTTTTGAAACGTAAGTTCATATTTTAAATTGATGCTGCTACCGGGCCTTGCCAACCAAATGCCTGAGACCAACATCTTAGTTCTTGATTAACAATAACCCTGTACTTTTTTAACTAATTTGCGGATTCTTTAGATGCATTTTACGGGCTATTTCGTTTTAATTTGATTTATTATGAAGAAAATATTATTTGCCTTATTGCTATTATTTTGTTCCCCGGTATTATTCGGCCAGGTTTTAAATCCTGTTAGCTGGACCATTACTTCAAAAAAATTAAAAGATAAAACCTACGAAGTTCATTTAACTGCGACCGTAAATAAAGGCTGGCACATATATTCCCAGTTTACACCAGACGGCGGGCCGGTACCCACATCAATAAGTTTTACAAAAAACCCACTATTCGACCTTGTTGGCAATGCAAAAGAATCTGGAAAACTTGAACAACGACATGAAGAAATATTTGGCGTCGATGTAAAACAATTTTCCGATAAGGTCGATTTTGTGCAGATTTTGAAATTAAAATCTCCCGTAAAAACATCTGCCAATATTTCCGTGGAATATATGGTGTGCAATGACCGGCAATGCCTGCCCCCGGTAACAAAGAAATTTTCAGTCGCCCTCTAAAAATTAAATCATTTTGATAACCAGGTACACCAGGGTTTGGGTTTTTGTTTTGATGTTTTTATTTGCCGGCAACGTATTCTCACAGGACTCTTCTGTTAATTTTTCTTTTACAAAGGAGCGCTTAAATGACAAGCAGGTTCTCTTAAAAATAAAAGCCACGTTGGCCCCGCGGATAGAATTGTTTGGTATTCAAAAATCGCCGGATGATCTTCTATATTCTAATATTACATTTGACTCCTCAGCTTCAAGACTTCTCCTCGATTCAATTAGTGCAAGCGGCATAGAACATAATGAATACGATAGCCTCGTACAAGGACGTGTGCACTACTTTTCCGATTCCGCAGAGTGGCAACAAAAGTTGCAGGCAGGCCTTGAGGATAGTTTTTTATTGAAAGGGACCGTTAGCTACATGTATAAAAAAGGTGATCAGTATTTACCTGCTGAAAAGGATTTTAAATATTTTATTCAGCCGGAGTCAAAAAAATCCTCAACAATTGTTTCTGCCGAAGTCAATGTTGGTTCTCAGTCGCTGTGGTGGATTTTTGCTACAGCATTCGCCGGAGGCCTGCTTGCATTATTGACCCCGTGTGTGTATTCAATGATCCCGGTGACTGTAAGTTTTTTTACCAAGCGTAGTAAAACCAGGGTTGAAGGTATACGTAATGCAATTTACTATTCAAGTTCTATAGTTGTAATATTTACCATTCTTGGATTCTTAATAACATTAATATTTGGGCCTGCGGCTCTTAATAATCTTGCTACGAATTGGATTGCCAATCTCCTGTTCTTTGCCTTGTTCCTTATTTTTGGAATTTCTTTTTTAGGTGCTTTTAATATTGAACTGCCCTCGTCATGGTCAACCAGGGCTGATAGTAAAGCAGGAACAGGTAATTTTTTTGGTATATTTTTTATGGCTCTTACGCTGGTAGTGGTATCATTTTCTTGCACAGGTCCTATCATTGGTAATTTATTGGTGCTGGCAGCGAGAGGAAATTATTATGGCCCTCTCATTGGGATGTTCGGATTTTCATTGGCCCTGGCATTGCCCTTTGCATTATTCGCTTTTTTTCCGGGTAAGCTAAACGTACTGGGAAAAGCAGGCGGCTGGCTCAATTCGGTAAAGGTTACTTTAGGTTTTCTTGAATTGGCATTAGCGTTAAAATTTTTATCAAATGCTGACCTTTCAAAAGGATGGCGTATTCTTGACCGCGAAATATTCATAACATTATGGATCGTCATTTTCATTTTGCTGGGAATATACCTTCTGGGTAAAATTAAATTTCACCATGATGATGAATTACCGAAAAATGATTTTGATATTCCTTACATAACTATTCCGAGATTATTTTTTGCAATGGCTTCTTTTGCGTTCGCTGTATATATGATACCGGGGCTCTGGGGTGCACCACTTAAAGGCATCAGCGCATTTGTGCCTCCTATGGGCACGCAGGATTTTACCTCAGCTTCTGTTGAGAAAAATGGATCGCAGAATACATCAACCGTAAATTCTGATGCCCCGCATCCTAAGAAATATTTTGAGCAAATGAGAATTTATGAGCCTGATGTAGTTACTAAATACGGTATGGTAATTTACTATGATTATGATGAAGCTTTGGCTGTTGCAAAGAAAGTACATAAGCCCTTGATGCTCGATTTTACAGGCATTAACTGCGTGAATTGCCGAAAGATGGAAGGGCAGGTATGGAGCGATCCCGAAGTGATGAAGCGGCTAAAGGAGGATTTTATTATCGTGTCATTATACATTGATGTGCATAATGTTTACCTGCAAAAAAATGAGCAATACTTTTCCAAAGCATTAAATCAAAATATAGAAACCTTAGGTGATAAAAATGTTGACCTGCAGGTTTCAAAATATAACGCGAATACACAGCCGTTTTATTTTTTTCTTGATGGTAATGAAAATCGCCTGGCTCCGGATGGTTACGGCTATGACCCCGACATAAAGAAGTTTATACAGTTATTAGATTCTGTAAAAACAGTGTACAATAAGCCAGGATGAAAATTATGTTTTTATTATCTGCGCCAAATAAAGATGTGATTTATTTCCCTACTGCATACTCTTCTTAATCACCATCCCATCGGGCTTAAATATTGGTCTTGAAACTCTTACTTATGTAGTTAATTTTCTAATTAATTTTTTTTTGCAGAGTTAATCATAATTTTTGTGATAAATTTAGGCAGGTCAACAAATGCAAAGCCCCCAAATCTTTCATAACGCAGGCCTGTAAATTATGAGAAATGTTTTTCTCAATTCTTTTATTTAAAAAGCCCAATGCCCCTCAGACAAGCACATAGGGAGATAGAAAAACTGAAAGATGCGCTTGCGTATGCCGAGGCTGTTATTGACGCCATTAATGAGTCACTAGTTGTATTATATCCAGATCTTACAATTAGAAATGCTAACCAAAAATTTTATAAGACTTTCAAGGTTACTCCTGAAAAAGCCGAGCAAAAATTAATTTATGAGCTGGACAACGGCCAATGGAATATTCCGGAGTTGAAAATATTTTTGGAAAAAACACTGCGCACAAAAACTTCATATAATGACTATGAAATAACCATCCCATTTAAAAAAATAGGAAAGAAAATAATGCTCTTCAATGCGAGGAAGATAATTATGGGCGGTGAGAAAAAGCCAATGATTTTAATGGTTATCGAAGATATAACTGATAAAAAAAGATATGAGCAGCAGGCTGAGAAAGAAAAAAATATCCTGGCGGAAAACCAACGTTTGCAAGATATCTCCCGGCAAAAAGATGACTTCATAAGTATGGCTTCCCACGAATTAAAAACTCCTGTCACAAGCATTAAAGCGTTTGCTCAATTGCTGGAGCAGGATTTTGCAGACCTGGGAAATGCCAAAGCCGCTAAAATGCTTTCACGAATGAATCTTCAAATAGTTAAACTTACAAGCCTCATTGGGGATTTGCTGGATATCTCAAGAATAGCGGGTGGTAAACTTCAATACCATCTTTCCTATTTTGATTTTAATGAGATGTTACAAGATACAGTAAGAGAAATGCAGCTCACTACAAAAATCCATAAGATAAATTTGAGTGTTATAGAGGCTCCGCCGGTATTTGGGGATAAGGACAGGATAAGCCAGGTACTCACAAATCTCCTTTCAAATGCAATAAAATATTCTCCAAGAGCCGATACAATTGATGTAAGCACATGTATTGATGAAGAAATTATAAGGGTGTGTGTAAGGGATTACGGAATCGGGATTGGCAAAGAAAAACAGGATAAGATCTTTGAAAGATTTTTTAGGGTCAATGGCGCTAAAGAAGATACCTATCCCGGCCTCGGACTGGGTTTATACATTTCTTCAGAAATAATTAAACGGCACGGCGGATGTATTTCAGTACAAAGTAATAAAAGCAGGGGGTCAACGTTCTGTTTTGAGATACCGGTTGAAGGTTCTTAGCTCAAAATTTAAAAGATTAGTAAAGATTTACTATTGAAAGTTTTACCTTTCATTTTTTGTTGATTTAAATTAAACAACAATGGATAAGATTTTAGTAATAGACGATGACGTAGAAATTCTCAACGTAGTAAAACTAATACTTACCATGGAGGGTTACGAAGTGGAAACTGAAAGCAGGTGGGAAAAAACTTTCAATATAATTGAGTCGTTTAAGCCCGATCTTATTTTGCTTGATATCACGCTGGGGGGAGAAGATGGCAGAAATATTTCAAGAAAAATAAAATCAAAAGATTCATTAAAGCATATTCATATAGTTTTATTTTCAGCGAAGATGGGTGTGCATAAACACTTTAGTGAATGCCTCGCAGATGACTTCATTGCAAAACCTTTCGACGCCCAGGAATTATTAAATAAAATTTACTCCCGGCTTTCTAAAAATTCCGGTCTCAATTAGTTGTTGAGATTATTGGTGAAAGATTTTTATGACTACAGCAAAAGGTATACGATTCCTTTAATGACAGGTGCTCCATTGCGGAGGTCAATAGTGTAGGGGTATGCGCCGGTTGGTTGTATTTTACCTTTGTATCTGCCATCCCATGCTTTGCTTATACCATTATTTTTGAAAATCATTTGCCCAAAACGGTTGAATACTTTAAGTATCGCAGACGGATATGCTTGCAAAGGTTCAATGTTCCATTGGTCATTTATTCCGTCATTGTTTGGGGAAAATGCATTTGGGATAAATAATTTCGCAAACACTTTTACAAATACGGTATCCCTGGATGTTCCGCAACCATATTTGGAGTTCAGGATTAATGAATACGTTGTGCTGGTAGTGGGGTTTACAAAGGGGACAAGATCTGTTGCTGTTGTAATATTAAAATTTGGTTGCCATAAAACGGAAACCTCAGAAATATTTGAAGTGGCATCCAGGGTAGTTGAATTGCCTTGTATAAGTACTTTATCCGGCCCGGCATCTGCCAATGGTTTTTTGTAAACTCCTACAATAACTGAATCCGATTTTTGGCAGGTTCCATTATCAACAGAA
>JBBSBD010000220.1:0-10564 GCA_038251675.1 Chitinophagales bacterium
GAGATTTTTGTATAAGAAATACCATAAGGAAAGTAATGATGGTAGTGCCGGTATTAATTACTAATTGCCATGTTTCTGAATAATGAAATACCGGCCCTGTTGCAGCCCATATTACAACGACACCAAAAGCGATTAGAATGGCCGGTGTACTGCCGGTGGCAATGGTTACCTTATTTGCGAATCGCTCAAAAAAATGGGATTTATTTTTCTTTTTCATATTCTTGTTTTTAATGCTATGAGTTTTTAAATTAAATCGCATGCAATTTTAAATCCAAACGTCCGCGTGGTTTGCAGGTGCGGAAAACGCATAATGAAAATTAGATTTTTTTATGCAGGCAAAAGGCTCAAAGGGCTATTGGGAGTTATTTTGCAATAAACGGTAACCTGACATTTGATTACTATAAACCTTCACAACTTCAAATCGCACATCATTTCAGTCTCTTCAACTGCTGCACCTATCTTTTTATAAAATTCAATAGCATTGGTATTCCATTTTGAAACCAGCCAGCGCAGTCTTTTGCAGTTTTCCTTTTTTGCAAAATCTATCACCTTATATAAAAGACGCGAGCCAATTTTATGCTTCCGGTATTTTTCCTCCACATAAAGATCATCGAGATACAAGCCTTTGCCAGACCAGGAATTATAAGTGAAATAAAAAGTAGCGAATCCAATGATTTGCTGCGCATCGTTTTCTGCGACAAAACATGTAAACAGATTCCAATCGTTTTCCATTTGCTCCAAAGTAATGGTAACCTTCTCCGGTGTTTTTTGAAAGACGGAAAACTCTTTAAGTAAAGCTAAGATTGATGAAAAATCCGCAGGCGTGGCAGTTCTGATATTAATATTCATTCCTACTTTTGTTTATTATTCGTTTAGCAAAATGGAAAAATAATAATAATTGCCTGATACCGGGCACAAACCGGACGCATTCAAAATGTTTACTTGTTGTAAAGGCATTAAACAGTGATAATTAATGACGGGCACACGCAACGAATCAACAATTATTTTACAGAATAATAAAAGGGTTATCTTGCTTGTATGGATTCTAAAGTTATTTCCTTACCAAAAAATAAAAAGTATTCTCTTACACGGTTGATGATTGTTGCATTGGTGGAAGCCACCGTAAAACAAGAACAAGGAATTCCATTTGGCCCTGCGGATATCAAAGGCGCGTCCTTTGCCCCATTAATCAAAAAAGGGTTGATAGTACATAAAGAAGTAAAGACAAAAAATGATGCCCAATCTTCCTGGGAAGTTACCCCTGAAGCTGTGAAAATTTTAAAGGATATGGGCGTGGATGTATTTTCATGAATTAAAATATAGCCGGAAATAACTGTAATTATTTTAGCAGTGATTAATCTTTTTTAAATTGGGTCAAAATTCTTTAATTTTCTGCTGCTAATCTGCTTAAAAACCACCGTTATTATAACTCCTCATGTCTAAAGCTCTCAAGCATACCAAAACGACTATTCCTAAAAACCTTTTCCCTGTAATAGGTATAGGCGCTTCTGCGGGTGGGCTGGAAGCTTTTAAAAAATTTATAAGACCCATACCTCAAAACTCAGGGATGGCTTACATACTGGTGCAACACCTGCACCCTGAACATAGCAGTTCATTACCCGAAATTTTGCAAAGAGAAACGCAGGTGAAAGTGGAGGAAGTGAGCGATAATGTAATCGTAAAACCAAATAGAATTTATATAATCCCTGCAAATAAACTATTGATCGCAAATGATGGTGTGCTAAGACTAAGCCCCCGGCCAAAAGATAAAAAAAATATGCCCATCGATATTTTCTTTTCCTCACTTGCCGAGGTTCACCAAAATCATGCGATAGGCATAATACTATCCGGCACGGGTGAAGATGGTACGGCAGGATTAAAAAAAATTAAAGATCATGGGGGCATCACAATGGCGCAGGATAGTATGTCCGCAGCCTTTGATGATATGCCGCAGAATGCAATCAGATCAGAGGTTGTTGATTTTATTCTCACCCCGGAAGAAATGTCCGGGCAATTGTTCGATCTCGAAAGAACTTTAAAAAGACTTGGCGATGATGGCTCCGCCGCTGTTGACCATGTTTTGGAAGAAGAAAGTTTTCGAAATATACTCACCTTGCTAAGAGTGCGCAACGGAGCCGATTTTACGTACTATAAACAAACAACCATACGCAGGCGAATTCTGCGCCGTGTTGCTATACTCAAACTTGAAAAAATTGGTGATTATAACAAATATCTAAAGAACAATAAAACAGAGCAGGATATTTTATTCCAGGACCTTCTTATTCCTGTTACGGGCTTTTTTCGCGACCCAAAAACTTTTGAGTATTTAAGCAACAAAGTGTTTCCGGAGTTGCTAAAAAATATTCCCACGGCTATGGGAATACCAAACCCTCTACGCATTTGGGTAGCAGGTTGCTCTACCGGTGAAGAAGCCTATTCGATGGGCATTTGTCTTTATGAATACCTGGGTAATAAAACTTCTGCTACGAGGATACAGATATTCGCGACAGATATCTCCGAACAGGCAATAGCAAAAGCAAGAGCTGGCATTTACGGCAAAAGGCAACTGGAAGGCGTTTCCGACATAAGGCTTCAGCAATTTTTCACCAAAATAGATGGGCATCACCAGATCAAAAAAAACATAAGAGACCTTTGCGTATTTGCATCGCATAATTTTTTAAAAGATCCCCCCTTTGCAAAAATAGACCTGGTTACCTGCCGTAACGTGCTTATATATATGGAACCATTTTTACAAAAAAAAGCGCTTACTACTTTTCACTATGCGCTTAATGAAAAAGGTTATTTGTTGCTGGGCAAATCAGAAACGGCTGCCGTTGCATCTGAATTTTTTCTTACAGCAGACTCAAGGGAGAAAATATATACCCGCAAATCGCTCCCGGGAAGATTCATGAACATTACCTCCATACGAAACGAAGAAGCACTTAAAGACAAAGACTACCGGGTAAGCAGCAATGAAAGAAAAAAAGATGACTTTCAAAAAAATGCGGAAGATATTTTACTCTCGAAATATACGCCGGCAGGTGTTATTGTAAATGAGCAATTTGATATTGTACAGTTTCGCGGATCTACCGGTACTTACCTGGAACCATCTCCCGGAAAGGCAAGTTTGAACCTGCTAAAGATGGCACGCGAAGGTTTATCCTTTGAATTGCGGAATGCACTGCATAAATCGAAATCTTCGGGTAAGCCTTTTAGTAAGGGGAACATTTCACTATATGGTGGAAAAAAAATAGTAACGATAGATGTAATACCATTACTGGAAACTATTGATCCGCATTTCTTAATACTTTTTAAAGACACCGAAGCAGCAAGGAGTTTACCACTTTATGAGGCTGCGGCTGGTCGAGATGAAACGGCCAAGAAAAGCAAGCGGACGTCAGATAAAGTAAAAGATGCGCGAATTGCACAATTAGAAAAAGACCTGGCGCAGGCCCGCGAAGATATGCGAGGTATTGCCGAAGACCAGGAAGCCTCTAATGAAGAACTGCAAAGTGCCAATGAAGAATTGCTGAGTGGCAGCGAAGAATTACAGACGCTTAATGAAGAACTGGAAACGAGCAAAGAAGAATTGCAAAGCACCAATGAAGAATTAATTACTGTGAACCAGGAACTTTACGACCGCAACCAGCAATTGAACCAGGCCCGCATATATGCAGAAGGAATAGTGACCACGATTCACGAACCTATGCTGGTACTCACGGCTGACTTTGCTGTAAAGAGTGCAAACGATACTTTTTATGAAACTTTTTCCCTTACTGAGAAGGAGACACTTGGCAAGAATATCTTTGAATTACAAAATAACGGGTGGAATATTCCTGACCTCAAAAAGAATCTTTTACAACTTCAGAAAAAGAGAGAAAAATTCCGGGAATGGGAAATCACCCACAAATTCCCTTCTGCCGGTGAGCGCACCATTTGCTTTAATGCGCAGCCCATACCTGAAGAGAATGACAGGCACCTAATTTTACTTGCCCTTGATGATATTACCCCAAGGAGGGAGGCCGAGAAAATTCATACCCTTCAAAATCTTAAACAAATACTGGAATCAATTCCGCAGATCACCTTTTCAGCATCGGCAGATGGAGGCTTCACTTACTTCAATAATTTTTTCCTGGACTACTCAGGCGTTCCTTTAAAAAAAGCGCTTGCCAGCGGGTGGCTCTCGGTAATAAATGCCGGTCAACATGACAAGGCTCTAAAGGCCTGGAACCATTCTATCAAAACCCTGGAAAATTTCAATTTTGAATTTCAATTGAAGAGAAAGAGCGACGGTATGTACCTGTGGCATTTGTGCCGGGCGAGTGCAATAATTAGTGATGAAGGAACAGTTACCTCGTGGGTGGGGACTGCAACCGATATCGATGAACAAAAATCAAAAGAAAAGGCGAAGGACGAATTCATAAGCATGGCAAGCAATGAACTGAAAACCCCTATTACAACTGCGAAGGCTTTTTTGCAAATATTGGAGCATGGTATGGACAAAAAAACCAAGGGCGACGCGATCTATGCAAAGAAGGCAAGCGATGCCATCGATAAGCTAAACGGTCTTGTAGTCGAGTTGCTTGACGTCAATAAAATTCAGCACGGAAAACTTGGCTTTAATATATCATTATTCAACATGAACGACACATTGCGGGACGCAATAGAGAGCATACAGGTTACCACTAAAAAACATAAAATAATACTCAGCGGAGAAATAAAGAAGAGAGTAAAAGGAGATGAAGAAAGGATAAAGCAGGTTGTGATAAATCTCCTGACCAATGCAGTAAAATATTCCCCGGATGCAGACGAAGTGTTAGTAGATATTTCGCAGGAAGATGGTTCAGTAAAAGTCTCGATAAAAGATTTTGGAGTGGGAATAAGCAGAAAAAACCTGAATAAGATTTTTGACCGGTATTATCGTGAAGAAGGGCAGGCAGGCTATTTTCATGGGTTGGGTATCGGGCTTTCCATCGCGAAGGAAATTATAAGTCGGCACAATGGTAAAATATGGGCAGAGAGTGAACCTGGCAAGGGTAGTATTTTTTATTTTACACTTCCAATTTAAATAATGGAAAATTGTATCTTAATTTACGATGATGACCGGGAAATATTGGCGGTAAGTAAACTGATTTTGGAGCATCATAATTACCAGGTAGAAACAAGAGCTTGTTGCAAACAAATTATTGAGGACATAAAACTCGTAAAGCCTGCAATCATTTTTATGGATTTGAGTATCTCGCAGATGGAAGGAGAGGATGCAATAAAACTTATCAAAAATAATGTAGGAAGCAGGCAGATACCCGTAATTCTTTTTTCTGCCTTTGATAACATAAAAGAAATATGCATTAAAGCAAATGCAAATGGCTATTTAAGAAAACCTTTCACTATCATGGAACTTATTGATATAATAAAACAGAATATCCCTGGCGGAGTTTTACTTTTTTATTTTCTTTCTAAACAATTTTCGCAGCATTAAAAAATAGGCTGTTGCATTTAAACCAAGATATATGTACCGGCATATTTAATTAAGCAGAAGGCAAAACTCAAATGAATCCCCTATATTAAACTAAGGTAATTTTGAGCACTATCCCGCATATAAAAAAGCTGCCTCAAAATATTGAGACAGCCCCCCGTGATACATATAAAAAGATAAGTTCTAATAATTATGTGACTTCACAATTGCCTCGGCATCGCTTAGATGTTTTTTAAGAGTAGGCAATTCTTTTGCAGCAAAAGCCTTCATGTCAGCATCTTTTGAATTATCAGCCTCTTTTTGAAACATGTCAATATCCTCCTTGTGGTCGTCAACCATTTTGTTCATATAGGCTTTGTCAAAATCTTTTCCCGTCTTTTTCATAAGGTCAGTCATCATATCGGTTTTATCCTCGCCGGTTGTTGCAGGTATGGCGATATTTTTTGAAGAAGCAAGTTGCTTTAATTCTTCATTTCCTTTAGAATGGTCTTTCACCATCATACTGCCAAAATCTTTCACGTTTTTGTCGGTCGCATTTTTAGAAGCATACTCTCCTAGCTGTACTTCCATCATGCCGCCATTGGCAGCCTTAACGGCGAAGTCAGCAACATCATCATTTACGCCCATTCCAGATGTGGTGTCTTGTTGTGATGACATCATACTGGTTGTATCACGAGCATCGTTCGTGCTGTCGGCTGTCTCTACACTATCGCTTGATGATGAATCATTGCACGCCTGCATAATTCCAAAGCAGGCAAATGATAATAATAATACAGGTAACTTTTTCATGGTTTTTATTTTTGATTAATTTATTCAGCATTAAACAAATAGCGAGCCATCCCAAAATATGCTGTTGATCATTGAAAATATCTTTTCATCTCGCAAACGATTTGTAGAATTTCTTTCTCAATTTCCGGCAGTTGTTACATCAAAGAGTAGATATTTTGCATAACCGCAGCTATAGTAAACTCATCTGCCTATGCCTTAGCGAAATTTTTTACAAAAAGCGTTGAACAGCTCTCTAATTTTACATTTAAGTAAATGTGACCCGGCAAAATAAATTTGAAGAGCAAATAAGCTTTTATCTATCATGCTATAATATAGAAAATGCCGGAGGAGCAACACTTTCCTGAAAAAACTATAAAATTCTATTCGGCAATAATGCAAACTATATCTGATTAATTTTGTTTCTTTGAATAAACCCCCAATATTATGATACCCACACTCTATCTATTTGCATTAAAACATTCCGGAAAAAAAACGAAAAATATAATTTTCTGAAGGAACATAATCCGTTTTGACTGCTAAGGTGCCGGCTTGTAAACGAATGCGCGGAAGTTGCCTTTTTTGATTTAACCCCGTTCGCAATGATAATTTTATGGCGTCGCAAGCCCATAAATTTATTGCATGAGTCTCTGTTAGTTTTAAAGCTTGATTAAAATGAAGTTGCATCGCAGAAGCATTTCTATGACCGTAAAAACTGCCATTATCATCGTGGCAATTTTTTGCTTCGGTCTTATTGGCTTGCTATGGAATAAGGAATTACAACAAATGGAGTCAGACAGGGAAGCTACCATTTCAAGGGCTATTCAGCGTAACTCTAACCTGGCATTGGCATTGGAAAATTATACCATCCGAACAATTGAAAATGCAGACATGGCGCTGCAACTTGTAAGGTGGGAATATGAAAAAAATAAAACATTCAGTAGCTACCAGGACGTCTTTTTTAAAGGAACATCTTTTGATAGAAATTTATTAAATGCGATAGGAATTATTGATACCGGTGGTAAAATTATTTCTTCCAGTTACGCATATCATTCTGATACCATTTTAAATTTTGCCGACCGGGGGTATTTTACATATCACCTTAATCATTCGGAAGATATCTTATACATTAGCAAACCCACGCTATCTAAATCAATCGGGAAAACTGTTATTACATTTAGCAGGCGACTGAATAATAAAGAGGGAAACTTTGAAGGTGTCGTAGTATTGCGAATACTTCCTTCAACCTTTACCTCGTTTTATGAAGGTGCTGTTATTAATCCACATGATATTGTTTCGCTTATCGCACCCGATGGCATTACTTATGCCAGGCAAACTGGGCCTGTTTCCGGTTATGGGGAAGATATTAGCAAAAGTCCACTGTTCAACCATTTAGCACAAAAGCCTGCCGGATCTTACTTTGCAAAAGATGCTATTCAAGGTATTCCTACCTATTTTAGTTACCGGAAATTAAAGCAATATCCCATTATTGCTACGGTAGGCACATCTGAAAACGATGTACTGGAATTCTATCGCCAAAGGGAACAAAGGGAAATTATCAATTCTTCCATTGTTAGCTGCCTTATCGTTCTTTTTTCATCATTAGTTTGTATTGGCATTCTTTACCGGAGAAGAAATTTGCGTGCGCTAAAAGTGAACGAAGAGAAGTATCGTTTAATTTTTGAAAACAGCCGGGACGCCATTATCTTGTACAGCACCGATGGTGAAATATTAGCCCTCAATCCCTCAGCTTATCATGTATTTAAAATAGCACCACACGAAAAAGATCCGTTGAATTTTGCAGAATTGACCTTGCAGGAAAATACAAGTGCCGGCGCCATTGAAAATACTTCACCGCCGATGGAGTTAAATGGTGAAAACAAATTTTACTGCAGGGATGGCTCGTGGTTTTATGGCGAGGTGGCGTCTTCTTCCTATCACAATGCAAAAAATAACGAAGTGATTGTCGCCGTGATAAGGGATACTACCGAACGAAAAAAATTAGAAGAAAATTTATCGATAGAAAAAAAGACCCGGCAACAAATGATAACGAAGCAGGTAATTCAGGCGCAGGAAAGAGAACGGGAAGCAATTGGCCGCGAACTGCACGATAACGTGGGACAGATATTATCTACTGTAAAACTTTACCTTGATATTGTTACTAAAAATACAGATGCAGGCAAACAGCTTTTACCAAAATCCGTCGAGCTGCTTATTGGGTCGATTCAGGAAATACGAAATCTTTCCCATGAACTTAGCGCACCTACACTTGGTACAAAATCGCTAGTTGACTCGATAAATGATTTGTTGCAAAATGTGAACTCTTCCGCCGATATACATGTGCAATTTTCCCATGATGAATTTGCTGACAAAATTGAGATGGAACAAAAACTATCCATTTACCGCGTAGTGCAGGAACAATTAAATAATATTCTAAAGCATGCGCAAGCAACATCAGCCCATATTTCACTAGAGCAAACAGACGGTCAAATAAAGCTTACCATAAAAGATAATGGCAAAGGCTTTGACCCGCATCTAAAACGGACCGGAATTGGCCTTAACAATATTGAAGCAAGGGCCAAAGCATTTTCCGGCTACATCGATATAATAACCGCACCGGAAAAAGGATGCACACTCGAGGTGTATTTCCCGATCGTAAAATAGGCAAGCCGGACCCGCGTGCATCCCATTAGCTGATTATTGATCATTGTGTTTTAGTTTTGAAATGCTACATTTAAATATATTCAAGCATTTAGTGATGACACTTCTGAAAAAAATAAAAGCAACCTTATTTTTATTTGTTCCTTTTTTTTCGGCTGCTCAATTACATGAAGATTCTATATATGTGCTGGAGCCGGCAAGGGCAGATTATGATGATGTGAGGCTAAAGGCCGCCATTGATTTTCAAAAATAATTTAGTGTAAACGAATTTTTGATTGCGATGGTTAAGTATTTTCATTATATAGATTTGCAAAAAGGCGAATAATTTGCACTCTTAAAATTTTTCCTCATCTGCCATTTTTAAAAATAAAAAAGTCAAAAATTATGGAGTATAATGAATTTCGTGAAGCCGGGCATTATCTTATAGATTACATTGCTGACTATTTACAAAATGTAAATAGCAAACCACTATTTGCTGATAAGGCTCCTTCATTTTTGACGAAGCTTTTTGAAGAACCCATTCCAAATAATCCGCAATCGCTTGATGCTATTCAAAAAATTTTAGAAGAAAAATTAATTCCCTATTGTACACATGTAAATCATCCGGGTTATATGGGTCTTATAACACCGTCTCCAAATCCGGCAGGCATCCTTGGTGATCTTTTGGCCGCAGCATTAAATCAAAACCTGGGTGCTTATTCAATCAGTCCTTCAGCGACAGCCATGGAGCTTCGTGTTATACGCTGGCTAAACGATCTTATAGGATATGATGACAAAGCGGGTGGAAATCTTACCAGTGGCGGCATGACAGCAAATTTCATTGGCTTAAAACTAGCAAGGGATTTTACTACAGGCGATATCGCGCAACATGAAGGCCTTAAGGGCGGGTGGGCTGTGTATGTATCAGAAGAGCGTCATGTTTCCATCGATAAATCGGCAGATGCCATAGGCGCCGGAAGAAACAGCCTCCGTGTATTACCTACTGATGATAACTACCGGGTAAGTTTAGCCGCTTTAGAAGATGCATTGAAAAAGGATAAAGCCAATGGTATAAAGCCTTTGTGTATTGTTGGCCTGGCGGGCACTACGAATCTTGGCGCAGTGGATGACCTGGAAGCGTTGCATGAAATAGCGGTGCGTGAAAAATGTTGGTTTCACGCAGATGCCGCTTATGGTGGCGGCATGTTGCTCTCGCAAAAAAATAAAAATCTGTTACAGGGCTTAAGCCTCGCAGATTCTGTGACCATTGACCCGCACAAATGGTTTTATGCGCCGCTGGATGCAGGCGCGGTACTTGTGAAAGACCATGCACGTTTGAGGAAATCATTTGGAATCCGGCATGCATACCTCACAGACCAGAGTGGCCAGAAAGACGAGCGTTACCAGTTTTATGAAAATGGCTTTGAGCAATCAAAACGTTTTCGGAGCCTGAAAGTGTGGATGAGCTTTCAGCATTATGGAAAAGATACGCTGGGTCAATGGGTAGAAAATAATACAGAGCAAGCCATGCATCTCCACAACCTTGTTATCAATAGTAAAGATTTTGATAGTGCAACGGAACCAAGGATGTCGGCCATTTGTATAAGATATATGAGAGAGGGACTAGCTGCGGAGGATGCTACGCAGCTTCATCACCAGGTTGCCGCACGTATTGAAAAAGAA
>JBBSBD010000221.1:0-10520 GCA_038251675.1 Chitinophagales bacterium
TCTCCCTTGTAATATTCATGCTTTTCATTAGCCGCGTTTTCCATTTCGAGATATTCTTCAATGGACATTTTTTGTTTGCCGTAATCTATGGCTGCTTCTCTTACTTCCATAAATAAATTTACAAAATATAATTTAGCTACCGTTTCGGTTTGATTTATTACGAACAATCATGAAAGGCTCCAATAAAAGCAGGATTAACACAACACATCAATTATCACCAACTTCTTTTTCATAATTTAATTCTCCATTTACAATTCTTGCGGGCGCTGTATAAGGATGCTCAGTTGCTTTATCATTGCTCATTATATGCATCACTTTCCAGCCATGCAATTTCAAATAATCAGAAACCATAGACCGGTGACAGCGCCACCACACTGCTTCGGAGCACATATAAGCAGTTTTTTGTTTCGATGCAATTTGTTCAAGCGCTTTTATTCCTTCTTCAAAAGTATCTGTTTCCATATAGTCAGCATAGCTGCGAAAAGCAACATGTCGCCACGCTGTATTTTTTGAATCGGGATTTTCTTTTCTTCTGCCGCCAAGTTCTTTTATATGCACATATTGAATGTCGTTTTGTGGCAACGAAATTTCCAACGCTTCTTTATTGAATTGAGGAAATTTTCGTGAGCCTGGAAAGCTCCTGATATCTGCAATTAACTCTATATTGAATGAATGAAGCATGGCTATAAATTCTTCAAGAGGGCGGGTGGAATGTCCAATGGTCCATATTGTTTTATTCTTTTGTTTCATTCATCTTATACGATTAAAATTCGGTAATATCTTACAATGGGTTATAGCTTCCGGGAACCGTACGAAAACCAACTGAGAGCCGGTTCCATCCGTTTATAGCAACGATCGCCATGCTTAAGGCAACCATTTCCTTTTCATCAAAATGTTTATGAACCGAATCATACAAGGAATCAGGCACATCATTTTCAGAAATTAATGTAAGAACTTCTGTCCATTCCAATGCTGCACGTTCGCGTTCCGTAAAAAATGGCGTTTCCCGCCAGGCGCTCAAAGCATACAAACGTTGTTCTGTCTCGCCAGCCTTACGGGCATCTTTAGTGTGCATGTCAAGACAATAAGCGCAGCGATTTATTTGAGAAGCCCTTGTTTTAACGAGTTCATATAAAGAACGTTCAAGCCCGGAAGCCGCAACGAATTTTTCAAGTTCACGCATTGCTTTTAAAGCATCCGGAGAAATTTTTGCATAGTTTAATCTTTCTTTCATCATCGTTAATTTATTATCAAACAATCATCTTAATGCATCTCCATTTCATCCATTGCAATTGTTGCGTGCGAATAAGCTGCACCGGCACGCATTTCTGCAGATATCCAAATAGCTTCCATAATTTCTTCCTTGCTGGCCCCTTTTCGCATGGCTGTTTTTGTATGTGACCTGATGCAATAAGGGCATTACGTTACATGCGCCACCGCCACAGCAATCAATTGCTTTGTCTTTTCATCAAGCGCTCCCGGCTCAAATACCGTTTTGCTAAAGTTTCGCCACGCTTCTAAATTCTTAGGTGCTAGGGCAGCTTTTTTATCAGCTAATTCTTTTGTTGTTACGGGATATAAATTTTCACTTTCCATGATATAATTTTTCACTGTTTTATTAAATATTTTTTTCCAAAAAATGCCTCAATACATACTGCAGTATTCCACCGTGCCTGTAATATTCAATTTCAATATTTGAATCCATGCGGGCAATGGCATCAAATTTAATTTCCGTTCCATCTTCTTTTTTAGCGACAACCTGCAATTTTTTCAGAGGTTTTATATCGTGTGAAATTCCTGTTATGGAGAAACTTTCTTTTCCTGTTAACCCTAATTTTTCAGCACTATCGCCATTCAAATATTGAAGGGGCAATACGCCCATTCCTACTAAATTACTCCGGTGTATGCGTTCATAGCTTTCTGAAAGTATTGCTTTAATACCCAGCAGGAATGCGCCTTTAGCCGCCCAATCCCTTGATGAACCGCTACCATATTCTTTGCCTGCTAATACAACCAAAGGTGTTTGATCTTCTTTGTACTTTACAGAAGCATCGTATACAGACATCTCTTCGCCGGTGGGTAAATAGCTTGTAAAGCCACCTTCTTTTTGCGCCAGTTTGTTCTTAATCCGCACATTGGCAAATGTGCCCCGAACCATTACTTCATCATTTCCTCTCCTTGAACCATAAGAGTTGAAATTTTCTTTCTTCACGCCGCGGCTTATTAAATATTTACCTGCTGCAGAATGTTCATTGAACTGCCCTGCCGGGGAAATATGATCGGTAGTAATGCTATCGCCCAATACCAACAATGCTCTTGCATTATAAATTTCTTTTAATGGTTCAGCATCGTCAGAAATATTATAAAAGAAAGGCGCTTCTTTTATGTATGTTGAACTTTCATCCCAGGCATACAAAGTATCACCAGGAATGACGAGGTTTCTCCATATTTCATTGCCTTCAAATATTTCCGCATAGTTTTTAGCGAAGTCTTTTGGTGAAAGCACTTTGCTCATCACATCATTTATTTCATCATCAGTGGGCCAGATGTCTTTTAAATAAACGGGTTGTTGATTGGGATCAAAACTTATGGGTTCATTGATAAGGTCTATATCAATTCTGCCAGCAATGGCATACGCAACTACCAACATCGGCGACATCAAAAAATTCATTCTTACCTGCGGATGAATTCTTGCCTCAAAATTGCGGTTACCTGAAAGAACCGAAGCCACCACCAGGTCGTGTTCATCAACTGCCTTCGCAACAAAAGTGGGCAAAGGCCCGGAGTTTCCAATACAGGAAGTACAGCCATAACCTACCGTATGAAATTGCATAGCTTCCAGGTCATCTAACAGACTTGCTTTTTCAAGATAATCCGTTACTACTTTAGAACCCGGAGCCAAAGAAGTTTTTACCCATGGCTTTGTTTTCAATCCATGTTCTCTTGCTTTTCGTGCAACCAAACCGGCACCCACCATTACAAAAGGATTGGAAGTGTTGGTACACGAAGTAATGGCTGCAATAGCAACGGCGCCATCAGCGAGCATAAAACTTTCTTCGCCGATAGTTACCCAAATATTTTTCATTCCATTTACAACGGTTTCTTCAATTTCCGGTTCGGGTGTTTGTTCCGTTTTTGGCTGCGTTACAGGCTGGCTGCCACCTTCAGCCATCCATCGGCTTAGTTGTTTTTCTTCTATGTATTTACGACCATACGTTTCATCTAACAGTGTTATAAATTTTGATTTAAAATCCTTTAATAAAACTTTATCCTGCGGTCGTTTTGGCCCTGCTACTGTTGGTTCTATTGACGATATATCCAGCTCTATAATATCGGTATAATTGATATTTTCATTACCTGTTCTCCAAAGCATATTTGCTTTACAATAATCTTCCACTAATTGTATTTGCTCTTCGCTGCGGTTACTCTTACGCATGTACTCCAGCGTTTTGTTATCAACAGGAAAATAAGTGATGGTGCATCCAAATTCAGGAGACATATTTCCAATAGTAGCCCTGTCCGGCACAGAAAGATTATCAAGACCTGGACCATAAACTTCAACAAACTTTCCAACAACACCATATTTTCTCAGAAGTTCTGCAATGGTCAATACCAAATCAGTAGCGGTAGAACCCAATGGAAGTTTGCCTGTAAGTTTTAAACCAATTACTTCGGGCATAATAAAATAAATGGGCTGTCCAAGCAAAGCAGCTTCGGCTTCAATACCGCCAACGCCCCAAGCTACCACCCCAATACCGTTTACCATCGGTGTATGGCTATCTGTTCCCACCAGTGTATCGGGAAAAATTTCTCCGTTTCTTTCTATTACACCTTTTGATAGATATTCCAGGTTCACCTGGTGGCAAATGCCCATGCCCGGAGGAACCACGCTGAAATTATTAAATGATTTTTGCGCCCATTTTAAAAATTGATAGCGCTCTTTATTGCGCTTATATTCTTCGTCCATATTGCGGGCGTAAGCATATTCTGTTCCAAAATAATCAACCTGCACTGAGTGGTCAATGATAAGATCGACCGGGACTAGCGGATTGATTCCATTGGGATCTTTTCCTTTCCTTGCTATTTCTGCACGCAGCGATGCAATGTCCACAACGGCTGGAACGCCGGTGAAATCCTGCATTAATACACGGGCTGGTTTAAAGGGAATATCTTTATCAGAAACTTCCGGTTTCCAATTTAGAATGGTTTCAATATTTTCTTTTGTGATAGCAAAATCATCAAAATTGCGCAATACATTCTCTAATAAAATGCGGATGGAAAAAGGTAGTTTACTGATATTATTTCCTTGTTTTTCGAGTTCGGTTAAACTATAATAAGTGAAGACCCCATTCTTAGTGGTTAATGATTTTTTTATTTGATAAGGATCTTCAGACATGTCGTAAATTTTAAATTTTATCTAATAATTTTTTTGTTCATTTTAAATTGTTGATGCACGATGGCAGACCAACTTTGTTTGATTGTTTTATAATCTTAGTAGAAAATACCTTATCAGGTTAATAACCTTATTACCTTATTTACTACAGTGGTTCCATTTGAAATAAGGTAATAAGGTTGTTTATTTAGATTCATTTTTTCTACTATGATTTTTTTCTACTCCTGATTTTATTTTCATTTTATACCCCTGTTTATTTAATTGAAAGTGATAATGCAATTGTTTATAACCACTAAAATTGTTCAATTACAATTTTATCTTCGTCCACGCCCAGGTCTAAAAGAATAGCTTTAATACTTTCTATCATAGGATCGGGACCGCAGATATAAAAATATTGAGAGAAGTTTTTTATTTTTTCTTTGAGATAGCTTTCGTCAATTTTCCTATTGTCATATTTTTCTGATTTTTCTTCGGTAAGCGTGTTGATAAAATTTTTATCCAACATTTTTTCAAACTCGCCTTTAAGAATAATATCTTTTACGGTTCGGTTGGAAAAAATCAGTTTATTATTTCCAAGCTTTCCATCTTTTTGCAATTGTCTGAAGATGGCAATAAACGGTGTAACGCCTGCCCCGCCCGCAATAAAGATGCCTTCGCCTTTATAATGGATGGCTCCCCATATATCGTGCAAAATCAATTCGTCGCCTGCGTGCAATGTTCCTAACTTATTCGTCACACCATTATGATCATCATAAATTTTAATGGTAAACTCAAGATGATCCCAGTCATTCAGGCTGGTAAAAGTAAAAGGTCTTCTTTCTTCTTTCCAATCAGGAAGATTGATAACAACATCTGTGGCTTGCCCGGGTTTATATTTATACGGATCGGGTTTACTTATTTTAAATCTTTTTACATTGTGTGTTACATATTCTGTTTCCAGAATTTTTACGACATGTTCTTCATTTGGATATTCTTGCATAAAAAAAGTTGTAATTTTTTATATTTTGTTTCTCCTGACTTTTCAAATTTTTTGCCTGCGTTTTTTAATTTTTACTTTCTAATATGAAAACTGGTGTCTTGGTTGTACTTCTTTTCCCTCAGCAAGTTTAACAGGAATAATAAATAGAGGTATGGTTGTGTGCTGCAAAACCTGTTCGGCTACGCTTCCCATTAATATTTTGCCCAATCCTTTACGGCTGTGAGTTCCAAGCACAATCATTTCCACCTCCATTTCCTTTGCCGTTTGCAGGATGCCTTCGTCAAACTCTCCCTCTTTTAAAATAATTTCAATCGTTTCATCACCCAAATGCTGCCTGGTTTTATCAAGGTAATTTCGGGCTACACTTTTTAATTCTTCAACAGTATTTGTTTGAATCCCATCCAAATTGCTGAAACCATCAAACCCCATTATTGGTGAATAGTTCAAAGAAGAATAGTAAGTAGCATCAGAGGTTACATGCAATAGAATAGCCTGAGCACCCAAAGCCCTTGACAATACATAACCGGCTTCTGCAATTTTTTGTGCGTCAGGATTATAATCAAGCGCAATTAATACTTTTTTCATCTTACACAATTTAAGCTTATCGCTTTTTTAATTTTCAATTTTTGTTCTGCTGCTTTTTTAATCGTTATGAATTTTGTTTCATTGAATGAAATATAATTGAGTAATACAAAACCAAAAAATCAGGGCTGCTTTGTCGTTAGCTATCAGCATCATCTGACTTAGTTTTAAACCTTTGCCAAAATTGTCAAATAAAGGCTATCATGACAAGCCGTTTTGGACCTCTATAGCATACTTCAAATGTGCTTTTAGAGCAGGGACGATATTTTGTAGCAGTGCATGTAATTCCTGGTTGTCTGCTTGAGGAATTAAAGTATTTTCTATAGTATTAATTATAGTTTTATTATACGCAACTTCGTTATCAATGTATGCTTTGTTGAAGGCCTCACCTGATTTAGAGCGCAACATTATCTTTGTTTGTATAGCATCTTCCCATAGCTTTTGGCTTACCGCATTGTCTCTTGGGGCTACTTTTATTTTATGAACTAATGCCACAACCCGGGCTCTCGCCACTTTGTGATCGCCCGCCATTTTTTTTGCAAACTTTAGAATATCAGCATTTTTTGTTTTTTGCTTTGCGATTCCAGCGTAATCAATGTACAGTTGATTAGCCAATACAGTAACGGAAGCCACTTCGGCATCAGAAAGTTTTGAATGTTCCTGTGCGAATAAAGCAATTGAAAACATAACCAAACAAGCAACGCCTAGCAGTATCTTAGATAATTTTTTATTTTTCATGATCATTTTTTTTATTCCGAAAACCCAAATCTTTTTTCTTAATCATTTTATGTTCTAAATGATCCCTCATTCGCTTTTGAGTTTTTTATTTTGATTCATTTTTCTCAGCCAGCGCTATAGCCTTTGGGAAAAGAATGTCTTTTTCCAGGCGAAAATGAAGTATCAGGTCTTCTTCAAATACCTTTAGCTTTTCGAACAGAGACTCGTAGGAATGGCAGGCATCAGATGGTATTTTATAATTACTGGTGAACTGACGAATAGCTTTCAGATATTTCAATGCCTTTTCCTGGTCACTTTGCAACGATATTATAGTATTGTTCAAAACTTTTAAGTCTGCATTGCCAGGCATTTGCAGGTGAGTTTTTGCTTTTGCCATTTGCCTGATGGAAGCAAAAAAAAATTCTTCTTTCCTTATATGATTTAGTAAATCGTGAAGGAACAAAAAGATAACTTCGGTTACCGCTATCAACTCCGGGTGATTCTCACAGTGACGGTAAAAAACTTTTTGCGCCCGCATATAAATCAGCGCGGCATTTTTCCTAATAAAACCATGATGCGTTTTTAGATATTTAACGAGAAAATCAATATCCCATTTTTCAAAGTCATCACGTGAAATTGTTTTGAAAACATTAGATGGTTGAAGCAACTTTTTTAGCCCTTCCTCATTTGCATAGATTTCAACGTTGCTTTTGCCCGCGCTCTCGATTCCGGTACGGGTGTTTTTTGCAATTTCGGTATCATAATAACTTTTGTTATCAGTGAATCTACCCGTTCCGGCTAATTGTATCGTATCCATATAAATGATTTTTAGCTTTGATTTCGTTTTCTCAAAATTATGCCCACACTATTAACCTGGTATTAAGCGAACATTAAAATGTGATTAGAATAGCATTGTTTTTTCAGATGTAAAATGATAAGAAGTAAATTGCCCAAATTATTGACAATTTCATACGACATGGAAGCAAGAAAATTATTAATTGTTGAAGACGAAAAGAAGATCGCTGATACCCTTAAATTCGGTCTCGATGAAAGAGGTTTCAATGTGGAGGTAGCGTATGATGGCAAAGTAGGCTATCATTTATTTTGTGCAAATGATTTTGATCTTATTGTGCTTGATATAAACCTGCCGGGCATAAACGGGTATGAGCTTTGCAAATTAATTCGTGAACGCAACCAGGATATCCCTGTTCTCATGCTCACCTCAATGAGCGCTTTGAATGATAAAATTGAAGGCTATGAATCAGGAGCTGATGATTATATGGTGAAGCCATTTGAATTTAAAGAACTCCTTCTTAAAATAAAATCACTGCTAAAACGAACATCAGGAAAAAATGTTCCCATTGGAAATCTTCTGAAAGCCGCTGACCTGGAAATGAACCTCGATAATAAAGAAGTAAAAAGAAATGACAGGGTTATTAACCTCACTGCCAAAGAGTTTCAGTTGCTGGAATATCTGCTGCGCAATAAAAACCGGTTGGTCTCAAGGGTTGACATTGCTATTAATGTGTGGGATGTTGACTTTGAAACCAATACCAACGTCATAGATGTTTATATAAGTTACCTCCGCAATAAAGTTGATAAACACTTCGAACAAAAACTAATACAAACGCATATTGGTATGGGATATATTTTAAAAGATCATTGATGCATGTAAGGATTAAAATAACATTGATTTTTAGCCTGATCATGGGTTTCCTGTTGTCATTATTTTGTGGCTTTATTTATTATTTTTTTTATGCCGCCAGGATAGATAATATTAAAACACATTTGACCAATCATGCATTAACTATCGCCCGGATGCTTGACCAGCCCGGAATATTCAACCAAAGCCTTATAAAAAAAATTGATTCGATAACCGTTATACCCATGAAAAGCAAAACGGTGCAGGTTTATAATAATCGTAATGAAAGAGTTTATTTGTATAGCGATACGCCCGCCGATACGCTGCTTATTACCGATGATATTTTCAATCAAACGAGGAATAACCATATCTATTTTTTTACTGTTGGAAACAGAGAGGCTGTCACTTATTACGATGATAAAAATAATAGCCCAAAGATAATCCTCGTAGCCTCTTTTGATGAAGAAGGAAAAAGAAATCTAAATAATCTTAAAATAATTTTGCTGATAAGCTTTATATGCGGCAACCTGATTGGCTTTACCTCAGGATATTTTTTTTCCAAGGTATTGCTCCTGCCAATAAGGAAGATCGCAGATGATGTAAAAGATATTTCCGCACAAAGATTGGCCCATAGAATCAAATCGGGAAATGCAAATGATGAATGGAATTATCTTACGGAAATTTTAAACGAGTTATTAAACCGTTTGCAGCAAAGCTTTGAATTGCAGCGTCGTTTTATTTCTTCTGCATCGCATGAGCTATCTACCCCGCTCACTTCTATATCAAGTCAGTTGGAAGTGTCGCTTCAAAGAAACAGGGATGCTACAGAATATCGCGATGTAATGAAATCGGTTTACCAGGATGTAAGACATCTAAGCAAACTAACACAAACTCTACTTGAATTTGCGACAATGGGGGATATTACAGGCGGAATAGAGATTGATTCGGTAAGGATAGATGAAGTGCTGATGCAGCTTCCCGGCGAAATTACCAAGATGAATAGCGACTATTCCGTAAAGCTCGAGTTTGACCAGCTACCCAAGAATGAAGAGAAATTATTAGTATTCGGGAATGCCGAATTATTGTTTACGGCTATAAAAAATGTGGTTACAAATGCATGTAAATATTCTGGAGATAATCTCGCCACAATAAAACTATCAGTGCAATCAAAAGAAATAATTATTTCTGTAGAAGATAATGGAAAGGGTATCTCTGAAAAAGATTTGAAGAATATTTTTCAGCCATTTTACAGAACGGAAGACAGCAAAACAATTAGCGGTTTTGGTGTAGGATTGCCACTGGTTTACCGCATTATTAAATTACACAAAGGGCAGATAAAAGTTGACTCCACAGTTGGAAAAGGAACCACCGTTTTAATACAGCTTCCCATCGCTGAAAACATACGGCGCAAATAGTTTGGTTGATTAGTTAATTGGTTTACTGGTTAAGTGCTTAACTAACATAAGTAATTACTTACCTGCGAACTCTTCTGCATCCCACATCCCACATCCCACATCCCACATCGTATATCGGACGTGGCGGATCCCACACAACACATATTTTATAATTGCTTTTTAATGCGTTCTTAATCTCCTTCTAATACCAGCGGTTTAATTTTGAGATATGGAAAAAAATGGCCCGGAGTTTCCAGGTTCACAATATTTTTAACTCTCAAATAAATTCGTATGAACATCATTATTAAGTCAGTTGATTTCAAGGCTGGTAAGGCTTTGGAGACATTTGTAAAAAATAAAGTCAGCAAACTATTCAGGCAATGCGGCAGTATTATCCGTGCGAACGTGATCCTTCGAAAAGGAGAAAGTAAAAGCAAAGAAAATAAATTATGCGAGATAAGATTAGTAGTACCTGGATATGATCATTTTGTAAAAAAGAGCACAGAAGAATATTACAAATCTGTGTCACAATCGGTAGATGTTTTGCAGGAAATTCTTAGAAGAAATAAGACAAAACTGCTTACCAAGCGATAGCCAGTTCCATTCATAAAATTTAAAATTCTGTCAACATGTTTCAAAATAAAAAAACTTTTTCGCTTGAGCGGGGATTTCTGCTGCTGGTTATAATTATAAACGTATTAATTATTAAGGCCGCATATACTGCAACGGAGGACTTATACTGGCTTTTGCTGTTATCAATTCCTATGTTATTTTTCGCTATTTATTTTGAAAGAAGGGTTTCTAAAAAAGTAA
>JBBSBD010000222.1:0-10482 GCA_038251675.1 Chitinophagales bacterium
GCGTGTTATCTAAACTAAAAAATAATCTATGAACAATCGCAGGCAGTTTCTTCAGGCATCGGGAATTCTTACAGCAGGGATATTACTAAAACCTTCGGGAGCATTGGCTTTTGATAAAAAAGATTTTTTAAGCAAAAGGCCCACTTTGGCCGATAGAAAATTTACAAGCAAAGCAGTCGATGAAACTATTTTAAAAATAAAAAAACAAATTGCCGATCCTGAGCTTGCATGGCTTTTTGAAAATTGTTTCCCGAATACATTAGATACAACTGTTGACTTTGAAATGATTGATGGCAAACCTGATACGTATGTGATCACCGGCGATATTGATGCCATGTGGCTTCGTGATAGTACCGCACAGGTTTGGCCTTATCTTTCTCTTGTAAAAAATGATGATCATTTACAGCAACTGGTAGAAGGCGTAATAAACCGCCAGGTAAAATGCATTCACCTCGATCCGTATGCAAATGCTTTTTATAAGGATGAAAATAAAGTGAGCGAATGGAAGAGTGATCTTACTGCAATGAAGCCGGGTATTCATGAACGCAAGTGGGAAATTGATTCGTTGTGCTATCCCATTCGTCTTGCACATCAATATTGGAAACTTACCGGAAATTCAGAAGTTTTCGGCAAAGAGTGGGAAGAGTCTATTGCGTTAATTGTAAAGACTTTTAAAGAGCAGCAACGAAAGGACGGACATGGTCCTTACACTTTTCAAAGGACTACAGCGTGGGCAACCGATGGTGTTCCTCTGGGAGGTTATGGATATCCCGTGAAGCCAGTTGGCCTTATATGCTCCATGTTCCGGCCAAGTGATGATGCTACTTTATTTCCATTTTTAATTCCGTCTAACTTCTTTGCTGTGGTAAGTTTAAAGCAGGCAGCAGAAATGGTGAATGCTATTCATAAGAATGCAGCACTTGCTAAAGAATGTAACGACCTTGCCAATGAAGTGGAGGCAGCGCTTCATAAGTATGCCATTATAAATACAGGTCAATCCGGTAAAATCTACGCTTACGAAGTGAACGGTTTTGGAAGTTATAATTTAATGGATGATGCAAATGTTCCCAGTCTTCTTTCATTACCTTATTTGAATGCTGTAAAAACAAATGATCCGGTCTATATAAATACAAGAAAATTTGTATTGTCTGCGAACAATCCGTTTTTCTTTAAAGGCACAGCGGGAGAGGGTATTGGCGGCCCGCATGCAGGAATGGATATGATATGGCCATTGAGTATTATCATGCGAGGGTTAACCAGCACCAATGAAGCAGAAGTAAAGAAATGCTTGAGCATGTTAAAGAATTCCAATGCAGGAACCGGCTTCATGCATGAATCATTTAATAAAAATGATGCATCAAATTTTACGAGGAAATGGTTTGCATGGGCAAATACACTTTTTGGAGAATTGGTTCTTCATACTTCAAATAAATATCCAACCTTATTAAAAGAAAAGTTTAAATCAATATGAAAACAAAAATTTTATTTTTTTTAATCACACTATTCGTTTGTTTTACAGCCCGATCACAAAAAAAAAATATCTCCGTAATCGCATATTACACCGGCGGTCCCGCTGATATCGACAGCTTTGCCATTGATAAGCTTACCCATATTATTTTCAGTTTTGCTCATTTGAAGGGAAATGATTTGCATATCAGAAACGCAGCAGATTCTGCATTGATCCAAAAACTCGTGAGCCTTAAAAGCAGATACCCGAATTTAAAAGTCATGCTTTCTTTGGGAGGGTGGGGTGGTTGCGAAACATGTTCAGATGTTTTTTCAACAAAACATGGAAGAAAGGAATTTGCAAAATCAGTGAAAGAAATCAATAAATATTTTGGAACGGATGGAATTGATCTTGATTGGGAATACCCTGCTATCAGTGGGTTTCCGGGACACAAATTTACCCCCGATGATAAAAAGAACTTTACAGCGCTCGTAATAAAGCTGAGAAAGAAACTGGGAAAAACAAATGAAATAAGTTTTGCCGCCGGAGGATCCAAAAGATATATTGAAAATTCAATTGAGTGGGAAAAGGTAATGAAGAAAGTAGATCGCGTAAATCTTATGAGTTATGACCTGGTAGGTGGTTATTCAAAAGTTACCGGCCATCATACACCTTTGTATTCAGCGTCTGAAAACGCCGGGTCGGTGGATGCAGGTGTGAAACTAATGGAGCATTATGGAGTTCCCGCTAAAAAAATTGTTATCGGCGCCGCATTCTATGGCCGTATGTTTGAAAATGTTCAGGATTCTTTAAATGGTTTATACCAGCAGGCAAAATTCAAACGCGGTATTCCAAATAAATATTTTGCTACTTTACTTTCTACAGATAGTGGTTTTGTTTCTCATTGGGACAGTACTGCGCAGGCGCCTTACTCATATAATCCTGAGAAAAAGCTTTTTGTTACTTATGATGATAAAAGATCTGTAGGATTAAAAACAAAATACGTGATTGATAATGGGCTGGGAGGCATTATGTTTTGGCAACTTCGCGAAGACCCTTATGACGATGGATTACTGAAAGCCATTGATAGTGTCAAAGCGGGATATAATAAACCATAATGTTGATTGTAAGAGGTGGCTTATCCATAAGTTGATGTCTCTCATACCGGGATTTATCGTAGTTCTTTAGGAAGATATGAAGGCAAAACAAGGGAACGCCAGAATGTTCAATAAAACATGAGCTTTTTTTGAAATAATTGCCGAACTTTATCAGCCTTGGAAATACGATTCATAGAAGAGACAACCCATCTGCAAAAATTAAGAACAGGTACATCTTTAAGCTGATTTTAAAATAGGTATGTAAATGAGACTAAGATTATTATATGTGACTTTTATACTTTGTGCAATTGTTTGCACATGGGCATCCTGTATGAATAATGATGATAGCAAAGAACCGCCTTTGCCGGATGTGGTAAGTTACAATTTTCACATTCGGCCCATCTTGTCTGATAAATGTTTTAAATGCCATGGCCCTGATGTAAGTAAGCAGGAAGCAGGATTAAGACTTGACTATGCAAAATTTGCCTACGCTCCACTTACAGAAATGAAAGGTGCTTTTGCGATAGTTCCGGGCAAGCCTGAAGAATCAGAATTGTTGAAAAGAATATCTTCAACCGATTCATCTTATATGATGCCTTTACCTGAGTCCCATCTTGGTGCGTTAACACCCTATCAAATAAAATTATTTCAAAAGTGGATTAAGCAAGGTGCGAAATACGAAACACACTGGGCATTTATCAAACCTAAAAAAGTAGCCTTACCTGCGGTAGAAAATAAGGACTGGCCGTCGAACGAAATTGATTATTTCATTCTTAAAAAGCAGGAAGAGGAAGGGTTAAAACCAAATGCTGAATCAGATAAAGAAAGACTTTTAAAAAAAGTTTCGCTGGATCTTACAGGTTTGCCACCATCCGAAGAAATGATGGATAAGTTTATGGCAAACAAAGATCCAAAAGCTTATAGTACTGTTGTTGATGACTTATTAAATAGCCCGCAGTATGGAGAAAAAATGGCGCTTCATTGGCTTGACGTTGCCAGGTATGCTGACAGCTACGGCTACCAGGATGACAATGTAAGAACGCAATGGCCATGGCGCGATTGGGTGATCCACGCATTTAATGAAAACATGCCTTACGACAAATTCGTTACCTGGCAACTCGCCGGTGATTTGTTGCCTGACGCGAATAAAGAAGAAATACTGGCAACAGCATTTCTGCGTAATCATAAATACACCGAGGAAGGCGGCATTATTCATGAAGAATACAGGGTGGAATATAATATTGACAAGACCAAAACATTTGGAAGGGGTATTATAGGGCTAACGGTTGAATGTGCTCAATGCCATGATCACAAATACGATCCCATTTCTCAAAGGGAGTATTACCAGATGTTTGCCTTTTTCAATATAAGTAAAGAGCCCGGCTTTGAAGGTGACGTGAGTACTTCCAAGCCCGCGAAAACCCCTATTCTTACGATGGATAGCAGCGATCTTCATAGCCTGCTTTCTTTTATCAATGACAAGGACACCGGTAAACTAACGGTGTCGGTGATGGGCGATCCGGATACGTTGCGTAAAACATTTATTTTAAATCGTGGAGTGTATGATCAGCCCACTCTTGAAGTAATGCCCTCGGCACCGAAATCTGTTTTATATTTTGATACAACCAAATTGCCAAGAAACCGCCTTGGCCTTGCTGAGTGGACCGTCGATAAAAATAATCCTTTGACCGCCCGTGTTTTTGTGAATCAAATATGGCAGGAAGTTTTTGGGCGCGGGCTTGTAAAAACATCCGGTGATTTTGGTGCGCAGGGAGAATTGCCTTCTCATCCTGAATTGCTGGATTGGCTGGCTGTAGATTTTATGGAACATGGCTGGGATATTAAAAGACTGATGAAACAAATTGTAACCTCATCCACCTACCGGCAATCGGGAGATGTTGTTCAGGAAAATTATAAAAAGGATCCTGAAAATATTTATTTGTCACGGTCACCAAGGCAGAGAGTAAAGGCGGAGTTAGTAAAGGATATTATTTTAGCAAGCAGCGGCCTGTTAGTTAAAACTATTGGCGGCCCAAGTGTAAAACCTTACCAGCCTAAAGGTCTTTGGGAGGGTGCAACATCAGGCAGGGGAGAGCTCGCGACCTATAAGCAAGATAAGGGTGAAAGCCTCTACAGGAGAGGTATGTACACTTTTATCAAACTCACGGTGCCACCCCCAAATATGGCCATTTTTGACGCAAGCAACAGGGATCTTTGTGAAGTAAAAAGATCGGTAACTACTACGCCTTTGCAGGCGCTCATGATGATGAATGACCCAACAGTGCTCGAAGCATCAAGGGTGCTTTCGCAAAAACTTTTAGAGGAAAAAAGTTCAATGGATGAAAAAATAACAAGAGCTTTTCATCGCATCATTTGCCGCATGCCTGATAAAAAGGAAACAGATATTCTTAAAACGTATTTCGCCCAGCAGTTGAAACAATTCAAAGAGAAAAAGCTGGATGCTGCCGCTACCATCAAAGTTGGCGAATATCCCAAAGATGATAAAGTTGATGTAAATGAAACAGCAGCCTTAATGAAGGTGATCTCTACAATTTATAATATGGAAGAAGCCATAACAAAATCCTGATCATGAATAAAGAATTTTTAGAACACAATCTTGGAATCAACCGTCGCAAATTTCTTTCAAGGCTTAGTTTGGGAGTTGGTAGTGTCGCATTAGGCTCTTTATTGATCCCCGATCTTTTTGGAAGTAAAAGTGAAGAAGAAATGTTGGTCACAGGCCTTCCGCAATTTGCACCGAAGGCAAAAAGAATTATTTATTTATTCCAAAACGGCGCACCCTCGCAGCTTGATCTTTTTGATTACAAACCAAAGTTGCAGGAGATGTTTGGTGAAGATCTTCCTGCATCTATTCGTATGGGTCAGCGCCTTACTGGTATGACTGCAGATCAGAAAAAATTTCCATTGGCCGGTACCGTATTTAAGTTCAATCAATTTGGCCAGACAGGCGCATACATGAGTGAGTTGTTGCCACACATGTCTAAAGTTGTCGATGATCTTTGCATCATCAAGAGTATGTATACAGAAGCAATCAATCATGATCCCGCGCTTACTTTTTTTCAAACTGGTGCACAGGTGGGTAACCGCCCAAGCATGGGTTCCTGGATGAGTTATGGATTAGGTACCGAAAATAAAAATCTTCCTGCATTTTGTGTTTTATTGTCAAGAGGAAAAGGGAACGGGCAGGGAGTATATTCCAAATTATGGAGTAATGGTTTTTTGGATTCCGTTCACCAGGGAGTGCAATTCAGCAGCGGCGAAAATCCTGTGTTATATCTCAACAATCATGATGGCATCGATAAAAATGACAGAAGGAAAATGCTTGATGTATTGGCCCAGTTGAATGAAGAGTCTTTTAAGACAACTGCCGACCCGGAAATTCATGCGAAGATTCAGCAGTATGAATTAGCCTATCGTATGCAGACTGCAGTACCTGAAGTAACTGATCTGAGTAAGGAGCCTGAAGATACTATAAAATTATACGGGCCCGATTGTCTTGTTCCGGGAACGTATGCGGCTAATTGTTTGCTTGCAAGAAAATTATCAGAGAATGGAGTTCGCTTCGTACAACTATACCACCAGGGCTGGGATGCCCATGATAGTTTGCCGTCACAAATTAAAGGGCAGGCTATGGATACCGATCAGGCGTCAGCAGCATTGATCACCGATTTGAAACAAAGAGGATTGTTAGATGAAACGCTGGTTATCTGGGGCGGAGAATTTGGAAGAACCAATTATTGCCAGGGAAAACTTACCAAAGAAAGTTATGGCCGCGATCACCATCCGCGCTGTTTTACAATATGGATGGCAGGTGGCGGTGTGAAGCCGGGAGTGTATGGAGAAACAGATGAGTTTGGATACAACGTTGTTCAAAACGGGGTGCACGTACATGACTTCCAGGCAACCGTTTTAAACCTTATGGGACTTGATCATGAGAAATTAGTTTTTAAGCATCTTGGAAGGAGATATCGCTTAACGGATGTGGCGGGTACAGTGGTGAAGGATATAATTGCTTAGGATTATTACACGAATTTTTTTATTTTGATAACACGAATTTTAAATCACGAATTATACGAATTTTAAACCACGAATTACACGAATTAAAACTAATTCCACAGAGAATCTGATTGCTATAACATAAAAGCACAAGCCCGAAGGGCTTAAATATTAATAACCATTGGTGAAACCGATAGCAGAAACAAAAGTAATCATAGCAACCCTGAAAGGGTTGAATTTGGAAATAGAGTCATTCAATAAAAAAATCATCTCATGCAACGCAGAAATTTTATAAAAAATACATCATTAAGCATGGCAGCTCTTATGATTAAGCCATCAATACCTTATGTAGAAGATACCGTGCTGGGCCAGGGAAATAAACGATATAAACTCGATACACACTGGAGCCAGGCAGATGTTGCGAAGTATCCCGTGAACGATTGTCATGAAATGATACAGGATAGCAAGGGTCGCATATTACTGCTTACGAATGAAACAAAAAATAATGTGATCATTTACGATAAGGCCGGAAAATTATTAACCACCTGGGGCAATGAATATCCTGGTGCACATGGCCTTACCTTGTTTGATGAAAATGGAACAGAAGTATTATTCATTTGCGATAATAAAAGGCACCAGGTAATTAAGACTACGATTGATGGCAGGGTTTTAATGGTACTGGATTATCCGAAAGAAACCGGCCAGTACACTAAAGAGGAAGAATACATTCCAACTGAAACTGCGATTGCACCTAATGGTGACATCTATGTAGCCGATGGTTATGGAAAAGATTTCATTATTCAATATGATTCAAAAGGGCGTTACATAAATCATTTTGGCGGAAGAGGCACCGAAGAAAAACACTTATTAAATGCACATGGCGTTTGCCTTGACTTCAGGGATAAAGATCAACCTAATTTAATCGTGACTTCGCGCCAGCAAAATTCATTTAAGAGATATAAAATGAACGGTGAATATATCAATACCATTTCATTGCCGGGTGCATGGGTATGCAGGCCCGTTATCAATGGCGATTATTTATATTCAGCGGTTTTGCAAACTAATGCACGCCAGGGCCAGCAGTCAGGGTTTGTAACCATTCTCGACAAGAATTATAAAGTAGTTTCCAATCTTGCAGGTTCGGTGCCAAACTATGTAGATGGTAAGCTTGATGAAATGTATCAAACCGTTAAATGCTTTTCATACCCGCATGATGTATGTGTGGATGATGAACAAAATTTATACATTGCTCAATGGAATTCGGGGAAAGTATATCCTTATAAATTATCTCCCGTTATTTCATGAAGAAAATCTTTTTACCGGCACTAATATTTTTATTTTTAAATGATTGCTTCGGGCAGGAACAATTTCAATTGGCGCCTCCTATGTTGAATTATACTTCGGCTTTTTTTATAGGATCAACTGCGGTGTCATTGAAATTTGCACAACCGGGCACACAAATATTCTATACGCTAAATAAGAGCGACCCAACCCGGCAGGACGCAGTTTATAAGAACCCGATTTTAATTAAAAAATCATTAATTACATTAAAAGCAAAAGTTTTTGGCAATGGTTTTCTTCCTTCAGAAACCGTGCAGGTAACCTTTATAAAAAATGGTCTGAAAATAAAATCGGTAGAACAATCACCTGCTAATGAAAAATTTCCGGGTAACGGTTCTGCTACACTTTTTGATAACCGGGGTGGCATTGCAGACCTGCATAATAAAAATTTTCTTGGCTATCAAAATGATTCTGTTGAAATAAATGTAACATTAGACAAGAAGCAAATAATACATTCTTTATTGTTAGATTTCCTGCAGGACAATGGAAGCTGGATTTTTCTTCCGCGAAGAATACAGGTTTTTTATTTCGACAACAGCAAGAATAGTTATGAAATTTTTGGGGCTAAAGAAATTGCTCCAGGTACCGTTATTAAAGGAAGCTCAACGGTTTTTGAAATGATAAATGCCGGTAAAAAAATTAACAGTAATAGATTGAGAATTATCCTTGAACCTTTACAATCCATTCCGGAAGGCCATCCCGGGAAAGGAACACCCGCCTGGTTATTCATTGATGAACTAAAAATTTATTAAGCGCATGCAACGTTGGAAAAGCATCATTTTTAATATCACATTTGCGCTTAATATGCTATTGTTATTCCTGTTGCTATTTGATAACAGGTTACATGTACCGGCATGGCTGCAGGTGGTGGGAAGAATGCATACCATGTTTTTACATTTCCCCATCGTGATGCTGGCGCTCTGTATTTTCTGGGAATTATTTTCAGGGTATAAAAAATCATATGTGGGCGTAAAGGCGGAGATAGGCGATGAATTGTTGTTGGCTGCTGCCATTACTTCCGTGATTACTGCATTGATGGGATTGTTTCTTTCACGTGAAGCCGGCTATACACCCGACCTGCTCGTATGGCATAAATGGGGTGGCGTTTTTATCTCTTTTCTTTCGCTGGCCTGGTATGTATTTCGTGTAAAAATGCGGCAGATAAAACCGGCATTATTAACTACGGCGCTTGCTGCTATGATCATGATCATTGTAACGGGTCATCTTGGTTCCAACATAACACATGGCGAGGATTTTTTGCTGGCGCCCATAAATCCTGAAAAACAAAAGCCACCTGTGTTGTTTGAAGATGCAGAAGTATATGCAAATATGGTTCAACCGATTTTAGAAACGAAGTGCATCAGTTGCCATAATTCCCAGAAGGCAAAAGGCGAATTGGTTATGGAGACCCAGGAGTTGCTGTTGAAAGGTGGTAAAGATGGAAAGCTATGGGATTCCACAGCAAGTGATCTTGGATTATTGATGGAAAGAATTCACCTGCCGCCACAAAGTAAAAAGCACATGCCGCCGCAGGGCAAACCGCAACTGACTGATGAAGAAACCGAAATTTTATACCACTGGATAAAAACCGGTGCTAGCTTTACCGCAAAAGTTGCCTCGCTTCCTGAGAGGGATAGCTTACGGTTATTGGCTGCTCCGTTGTTTCAAACTATAGAAACCGATGATTATACATTTGCTCCCGCGGATGAAAAAAAGGTAAATACATTGAATAATAATTATCGTGTTGTGCGGCCTTTGGCAATTGGTTCACCGGCATTAGGTGTTGAGTTTTTTGGCAGCGAACAATTCAAGCCAGAACAGTTAAAAGAGCTACTTGATATTAAAAATCAAATTGTAAAACTCAATTTGAATAAAATGCCGGTGGGTGATGAAGACCTTAAAACGATCAGCCAGTTTACTAACCTTCGCAAGCTGAATTTATCTTTTACAAATATCACCGGGGCAACATTAAACGAACTGGCAAAACTGAAAGAATTAAAGCTCCTTTCGCTGTCGGGAACGAAAATAAAGTCAGCTAACCTGCAATCATTAACAAGCCTGCCAAAGCTTACTCAATTATTTGTGTGGAATACACCGCTGCCGCCGGAAGAAATAAAGAGGCTGCAACAACAGTTGAAAACTACGGCTATCGAAACCGGTTATAAAGGTGATACGGTTGTTATAAAATTAAATCCGCCTGTGATTGAAAATGAAGAGCAGGTAATTACAACACCTGAACCGCTGAAATTAAAGCATTATATAAATGGGGTAACAATCCGCTATACAACAGACGGTACAGAACCTGACAGCCTGAATTCTCCTGTGTATAAGGATGGTGTAACGCTCGATAAAAGACAAACTATAAAAGCAAAAGCCTTTAAGCCCGGGTGGATAAGCAGCGATGTGGTTGAAAAAATATTTTACAAAGCCGGTGTGGTACCCGATTCTGTTGAGTTGGTAAATGCGCCCGATCCGACATACAAAGGAGAAGGCGCATTAACACTGCACGATGGTAAAATCGGCAGCCTTAACTTTCGCGATGGAATGTGGCTTGCCTGGAGGACGCAGCCGATGGAAGCC
>JBBSBD010000223.1:0-10396 GCA_038251675.1 Chitinophagales bacterium
ATTATCACAAGCAATGTTACAGCGTGTATGATACCCGCCACGGGAGTTCTTCCACCATTTTTTACATTGGTAGCTGTACGGGCGATAGCCCCTGTCGCAGGTATGCCACCGAAAAGTGATGAAGCAATATTAGCACCACCTTGTGCCACCAATTCCATATTACTTCTGTGATTGCCTCCTATCATACCATCAGCAACTACAGCCGATAATAAACTCTCAATACCCCCCAGGATAGCGATAGTAAACGCAGGACGGATTAAATTTTTAATGATATCCCAATTAAGATACGGAAGGGACGGATAAGGTAAGGAAGAGGGAATATGTCCGAAACGACTGCCAATTGTATCAACGGGTAAATGAAATAATTGTACAGCCATTGTTGCCAATAGTATTGCTATAAGTGAACCCGGAATAATATGAGTGATCTTTGAAAAAAATATTACAACCAGGATCGTACCTGCACCTATGGCCACAGCATACCAGTTAAAAGTTGTTACATGGTGAAAATAGGCAATCCATTTTTCTATAAAATCTGAAGGAACGGCTCCCATATTTAAACCAAAAAAATCTTTCATCTGCGATGAAAAAATAATGACTGCTATACCTGTAGTAAAACCAACAATTAATGGATGCGGAATAAATTTTATCACACTGCCGAAGCGGGCAAAACCCATAATCATAAGCATTATACCTGCAATGAAGGTTGCTACGATAAGACCGTTCACTCCATACTGCTGAACTATGCCATAAACAATTACGATAAACGCTCCTGTGGGCCCACCAATTTGTACTTTACTTCCTCCAAATGCAGAAATGATAAAGCCCGCTACAATTGCCGTGAACAACCCCTTCTCGGGAGATACACCGGAAGCTATTGCAAAGGCAATTGCTAAAGGAAGCGCAACGATTCCTACAATTATACCAGCAATGAGATCTTTAAGAAATTGCTGCTTGCTGTAGTTCTTTAGGGTATCTATAATTTTAGGCCTGAACATAAATAACTAATTATTTTTACCAGTTATTCATTTCTTCTTTTACAATTCTCTCATATTGATTCACCTCATTTATTTCCCAGCCAGGATCATATTTCACAAACCAGCTAAGCCATAGTGTTCGTGAAAATCTCATTATTAATGGTTGTAATACAAGAACCAATGCAGAATTAATACCTAACCAAAAAAATACACGGTTATCATCTACCGAAATCCCTATGAATATCCACCATGCTATAAAAGTAAAGCCACTTAATACAACGGTAAGCAAGTAACTTACATAGCTTGTTCCATAATAAAATCCTACTTCAATTTCTGTAGGCTGCTTGCATACAGGACAATTTTCGTGCATTTTTAAATTACCGCTGATATTATAGGCATTTTGTTTAATAAAAATTTTTCCTTCACGGCAATGTGGACAAAGGTTCTTAAGTAAACTCCAAACGTGAGGGGGATGTTTTTTTTTCTTTTGATCTGTAGAAGTTCGTATGGGTAGTGGCAATGTCAAATTATTCATTTTATTTAATTGGAGTTGCGATTTCTCTTAACCGGAACATGTGAAATTGAAGTTTTGAATTGGTTTAAAAGAGTTATGCTCATTTTTATATTAGCCAATTGGTGGGAATTATAATTGTATGTGTTATATCCCTGTAAAGTATTTACCGTTGTATCAAGAAACCTTTTAATGATATAAGGTTGCACCTTTTGTTCTTTCATCTCTTTTATTGCATTATATATAAACGATTGCAACTCCTGCGGAGATTCTGCATTTATTAACTTTGAAGGATATTCATCAATTATCAAGGACATATAAATTGTATTTTGTTTTACGCTTTTATCCAAAATTTCAGCAATTTATCGAACAGGGTCCTTACTACATAATAACCTGGTGGCATTTGCTCTTCCCAAGTATGGTAGGTTGCTATTCTTGTACCTACAGGCATTTTTTTCAATTGGTTAAATAAATACAAATTGTAATAGTTATATAAGGACAGACTATGTTCAATGGAGTGGTCAATTTTTTCTGTACCATCTATATTTTCATAAAAAGAATTGTAAAAATAAAAGTGGTCAAATTGGGTAAAATCCAGTTGCGTAAAATTTCCATGCAATAAAGAGAGGTTATTCAAATTCAGATTGTATTCAGCTTCCACAGCACTATCAAGCAAATCCTTACGTTGTTCGATTCCATAAAATAACCCATTGGGTTTATAATATGATGCAGCTATGCAAAACTTCCCGGCGCCACTACCTATATCCAAAACTTTTGCACCATCTTCGGGAACCAGGAACTCCGCCGCATATTCAATTACTTTTAAAGGCGTCCAGTGTTTGTCCGCCAATTTCTGAATATTGCGCGGGTAAAGGTTGTGAAATGTGTCATCATCTGTAAACCATTTTTTTGTCTGAATTCCTTTTTGAGTCATCGCTTCCATGAATGGGCTATTTGTTTTTTTGCCTTTAAAATAGGGCTGGTCTGCCCGTTTTTTCCATAGTGCAAATGTACCGCAGGACCCTTGTAACAAACGTAAACCTTATCATGGCGGAACGTAGCTTTTGTTACTTTTTTAAAAACTAAATTTGTGGTTTATGAGCTTAAAAGAAATTTTCCCCATAGACAAGTGGGATTTTAAAAGGAATTCGGTAATAACAAATCTGCCGCCAGACGAATTAGCCACACTTACCGCCAATATGACCACGCAGGTTTATCACAAGGGAGAAATTATTTTTCGTGAAGGCGGTTTTGCAACCGGTATTTTTTTTATACAAGGTGGAAAAGCAAAAAAATATAAAGTAGATAAAGAGGGAAAAGAGCAAATTATTTATGTAGCGAATACCGGCGAGATAATGGGCTATCATGCATTGCTTGCTGAAGAACATTATCCTGATTCAGCAGCGGCTTTAGAGGATAGTGAAATTGCTTTTATACCGAAAGAAGATTTTTTTGAAGTATTGCATACATCAAAAGTATTATCGCAACGTTTATTAAAAACATTAAGCCATGAATTTTTTGTTCTCGCCAACGGCATAGCACTTTTTGCCCAAAGAAGTGTGCGGGAAAGATTTGCAACGCAGTTGGTTTTAATGCGTGAGAAGTACAAGGAAAATTTTACGCCGGGCATGACTGTTGAGATAAATATGTCAAGAGAAGATTTGGCAAGTCTCGTAGGAACGGCAAGAGAAAATATTTTACGAATACTTAAAGATTTTAAGGATGAAGGGATACTGGTAACCAAAGGAAGGAAAATCATTATTAAAGATGTAAATAAGTTACTTGCAGTAGCTAATTATTGATTCATTTATTCTTCTGACGCCGGGCTAACTACTGCACGAATTACCATGATCTAAGTTTTCGGATTTAGTATTATAAAATTTTTATTCCCGGTAAAATAAATTTTGTAGATCAAGATCATAGTCAATCTTCTTAAGCATAGTTCACGTTTTTCGTCGTTACATGCATCTTTTTATGTTGTCTCAATCACAACATGTTTTAGGATTGCATTTCACCCTGCGATTTCCATAGCAGGCGCTGCTACTTTATCCAGGGGCAATGAAAATGAAAATACAGATCCTTTTCCACTCTTACTTTGTACATTAAAAATTCCATTATGCCGCTTAATGATGTCGGCGGAAATAAATAAGCCAAGACCAAGCCCTGGAAAAGTATCTGCAATAGCCCCTTTGAGCCGGAAAAACTTTCCAAATATTTTTTTCTGATCAGATTTTAAAATACCTATACCTGAATCTTCGACGCTCAAAGTTAACTGGTCGTTTTCGTGAATAGTATTTATAATGACTGTATTCGTACCGGGCGAGTATTTAATTGCATTTGAAAGCAAATTTGTGATCACCCGGCCAATCCTTTCCCTATCGCCAAAAAAGAAAAGTGTTTTTGCCAGCCTGGCCTCTATTGTATGCGTGCGGGTTACAAACCGCATTTCATCCAGCACCTCATTCACTAATCCGTTAAAATCGAAATTGGTTTTGTGGTATTTAAATTGACCTGCTTCTATCTTCGTCGCATCCAGCAGATCAGTAATCAGGAATGCCAGTTTATCTATTTGCACATTCATCCTGGACAACATCTTAACTGCCTGCTTATTTCCGGCTTCTTCAAAATCTTTTTCCATAAGCTGGGCATAAGCCTTAATGCTGGTGACAGGAGTTCTCAGCTCATGTGAAGCGATGGAAAAAAACTCATCCTTTTGCCTGGCAAGCCCTCGCAGGCGTTTGTTTTCGGAAACAATATACTTTTCCTTCTCAATCTTCTTTTCAAGATTCCTTCTTTCAGTAATGTCTTCAATAGCAAGCAGGATCATTTGATCACTATTTTCCCTGATGATTAATTTACTCGCGTTGAGGAGCATTATCTTATGACCTATTATTTCAAAATTGTGTTCTACCTCAAAGTCATAAAAAGAGGTTTTTTTCGCCAGTATTTCTTCAAGCAATTCTCTTAACTGTGGAATGTTCCATTGGTTGTTTCCTATTTCAAATATGTTCTTCCCTACCGTATGCCTTATATCTGTTTTAAATGTTTTATAAAAGGAGCTATTCACGCTGCTTATTATTTCGTTGGGATATAGCACTACCAATGGTTCACGTATCGTATTAATGATCCCGCTGGCATAGGCAAGCGCACCTTTTAAATCGAATATTTGTGTGGCGTCGGTTTTTTCATCCCCTCGTACATCTGTGTCAGCAATCATATTAATTTTTGTTTCTAAAAGCAGTAAATGATTTTTTAGCAGCTTTGATTAAGTCTCGTCCATTCGCCCTTTTTTTATTGCCATCATTCCCTATTGGCAGCCGGAAGTTCATTCCTCGTTTAACAATGGATCTGCGGCAGAAAAGGAAATGTTTAAAGCGCATCCCAGCCCGGGTTCAGAAACAAAATCTGCTTTTCCATTATAAGCGGCTGCCCGGTTTTTGATGTTAGCTATTCCTATTCCATTTGATTTTTGTGCCGGCTGAAAACCGATACCGTTGTCTGTGATGGTGAGACCAATTGATTTTTTATCTTGAACGAGCACAATCCTGACTTCTGAAGCTTTCGCATGCTTTAAAATATTATTCAACTGCTCCTGTACTATCCTGAAAACATTAAGCTTGAATTTATTGCTCATATTTAATTCTGCAAAATGCTTCATATTAAGAAATATTTTTACCGGGCTTGCTTCCATTGTATCACTTACGGCCTTTTCAACCGCCTGGCGAAGTCCAAGAATTCTAATGGTGTCAGAAGTCAGCCCCCTGGTAAGTTTGCGAATCGCTTCTATTGCTGAAAGAGTATATTCCCCGGAGCGGCTTAAATGCATTTTTGTGTCGCCATTCCCTCTTTTCGCCAATTCCAGGTACAATTTCGAGGCTCCAAGAAGCTGGTTTACATTATCATGTAATTCCCTCCCTATTTCTGACCGCTCTGCGCCCTTTGCATCTTCCATCGCTTCGGCAATTTGTTTTTCTTTTGTATTAATTTCTTCTTCCAGTCTTTCCTCTAACACTTTCTGTGTACTGAGATCCTGTATGGATCCAATCATGCGGTAAGCTTGTCCTTTTGTATTTCTTAAAATAATCGCATTGTTCACAACAGTAGCCACTGAATTATCATTTCTTAAAAAGCGATAATTATATTTCCACTCGATTTTGTCTGAAGCAAGTGTATCGGTATAATCCCGTATTAGTGCTTCTCTATCTTCAGGATGCACATGGCTTAGCCAATTATCTGCCGGTGCCATATACTTATTTAATTTATAGCCAAATTGTTTTTCATAACCATTGCTTATTATTACTTTATTAAGTAGCAGATCAGCATCGAATAACACATCAGATGATGAATTGAATATAAGCTTAAAGCTCTTATTGAATTGTGCAAGCAGCTTCTCATTGATGCTTAATTGACGGCGCAATTTATTTTCCAGCGACTTTCGCCTGGTGATATCGTGCATTGCCCCGATCATGCGCAATGCATTTCCCTTTGGATCCCGTATAATGTTAGCCCTGTCAATCACTTTAGCAAAGGAACCATCTGCTCTCCGGAGACGATATGAATGCACCCATTTGATGGCCGGTGAAGCGAGGGTATCAAGCAGTCCTTTTTCTGTGGATAGCCTGTCATCCGGGTGGAGGCTGTTATTCCAATTATGCCGCTTTACTTTTGGGGCTTTTTGTGTATAACCAAGTAATTCTTCAAACCCATCTCCCATAAATACCTGGTCTTTCGATAAATCCCATTCCCACATTATATCAAAAGAAAGGTGGCCGATGAGGTTCAGTCTTTCATTATCATTCTCGTGAATGATATTTTTTTCCATGAGTTGCTTTTCCAACTCATATTGCCTGCTCACATCCTGGGTAGCGCCTATCAATCGCAGGGCTTTACCAGTTTTGTCTCTTACAATACTTGCACGGCTGAAAGTAGACGCTGATGACCCGTCGCTGCGCATAATTAAAAAAGAATCGTTCCATCTTTTTGCATGCGAGGCAAGGGCGCTGGAGAGTTTTTTTTCGACCGCTTTCTTTTCCACGGGAGAAATGCAGTTTAGAAAATCAGTAAAGTGCACCTGGTTGTTTTGGACTTTATATCCAAAAATTTCTTCGATGCTGTCTCCTACATAAATAGCACCGGTTGCCACATTCCAATCCCACATCAAATCGTAAGAAGCCTTTGCAATATATTTTATCCACTCATTATTTTCTTCCAGCCGTACATCTGATTCTTCCTTTGCGATCAATATGTCTTTGGCGACACGCCTGTTTGTCGCTTTGTCAATAGCCCTTTGCTTTGACCTTGCAAGGGCGATATTGTCGGAAACTATCTTTTCTTTCTTTATATCGATTTCTTTTTGTTTCAACTTAATCAAAGCAATATTGTCTGCTACGGTTTTTTTATTTTTAATGTCAATGCCTTTTTGTTTTGATTTGGCGAGGGCGATATTGTTGGAGACTATCTTTTCTTTATTTATATCGATTTCTTTTTGTTTTGATTTAGCCAAAGAAATATTGTCTGCTACGGTTTTTTTATTTTTAACGTCAATACCTTTTTGTTTTGATTTGGCGAGGGCGACATTCTTGTCAACAATTTTTTCTTTGTACTCATCAATATATTTTTGTTTCTGAATGCCTGGTCTTCTATCCTTAATTGTGGTGATGGCCTGTCTTATGCCAAGCTCATCTGTGAAGACAACAGACGTGATTTCACAAGGTATCCATTTGCCGTTTTTTTTAAGAACACTTACCCGGGCTAATACCTTACCCTCATCCAATCGCTGCTTTTGCATTTCTTTAAAATTCTGTGCATTGGTATTGAAAATAGCTGACTTGTTTTTGGCAAGCAATTCTTTTTTAGAATATCCAAGAAAGTGGCAGGCAGCCTTGTTAGCGAGGATTATTTTTCCATTGCTTATAGTAAAAACAATGGTTGGCTGAAAAGAATTATTAAATACCTGGTGGTAAGTGATATGCTGTACATCGCTTTCACTGCCTGCAATTTTTTTAAAATTGTCAGGCTTTGATTTGCGTATGCTTTTTTTTTGGGGGGGGGGGGGTTGGCATAACGATTCTTTGGAGCAAATGGTAAGGTAATCTTTATTGCAAACACAACAACACAATTAGAATAATATATTAATTAATGATATTACCAAAATAGGCTATATATATTAAAATTGTGGACGTTAATGCATATCAAACAACATCTAAAAGTTGAATTTTAAAAAAAATGATAAAAGGAATACGGTGAAAAATAGTATCCCAAATAGTGTGAAAGAAAATAGTAAAAGAGCAAATTTGATGATCGTTTTAAACCTCTTCTGCCGATAGACATTACGCATTGCTTTATACAAATAAAAAAGCAGGAGCAGGATAAGAACCGTGTTTACATATTCCAGCCAGGCAGTACCTGTAGTAGCGCTCAAAAGCCTCAATCCGAAAATGAACAGAAGCCCGATGAAAACAAAAATGTAAAAGTGAATGGTAAAAATAGCGTGGTCAGTATAATAAAATTCTTTATGCCTTATAAACAAAAGTTTTAAAATCAGTGCAAACAAAGGGAGCAACAAAAAAAGCAATTGTGGAATGGTATGAAGAAATTTTTCATTGAACCTGTTGACCGCCGCATCTGCATTGTTATGGTATTTTTGATCTATTTCGATATTCTTCCTGGTAAGCATTCTTATAAACCAATTGTCTTTAACCTTACCCGCAGCGATCAGCGAATCATATTCTTTTACCGAAGAATATTTTGCGGGAGTCATGCTAATGAACGGCTTTTCACCAGGCCGGCTAACTGCGCTATCAACATGTAATTGTGAGGAATCCATTGCTACATTAGTAGTATTATTCGCTCCTTCCCGCACTGAATGTTCATCCACTTTATAAAATGAGAAAAAAATCAGAAAAAAAATAAAAGAAGTAAAAAGGTACATCCTGATAGGATTTAAATAAGCCACTCTTCTGCCCGCCATATATTCCTTTGACAAAAAACCCGGCTTCAAAACCAGGTCCTTCATCGAGGTAAAAAACTTTCCGTCGAAATGGGTAATATCATTGAAAAAATGAGAGACCAGGTGCCATACAGATTCCTTGGGAGATACGTTTTCCTGCCCGCAATTGTGACAATACCTGCCCTGAAGTTGCGTCCCGCAATTGAGGCAATTCCGTTCCGTTCGTTGAGGAAAATGTGACAATAGTATTAAGTTGGATATCTATAAAAGTCCACTAAAAATAGCAAACAAAACCTGGTTACAAAATAATGAATTATAACAAGCCAAAAGTTTAATAGAAAAATAAAAAGTTATAAAAGCAGGATAGCCTGATGGGGCAGCATGTTCTTTTTACGCAGAGGAAAAGAACAACGTTTAGTTACCTCTGCTTCTCCTTTCTGTGTGGTTACGTGTATCCAATTTTTATTGTATAGAAAAAGAGTTAATAGAGTTCGAGCAGATAATTGATCGCACCTTTCATTTACTATCCTTTTATTATATTATTGCGGCATAAAAAACAAATTCCTCACGAAAGAGAGGAGAACTCCATGGAGACTGAGCAGCGCTCCGAAAGCTCTTGTTAATATTTAACTTGAAAAGTCATAGACGTCAAAGGAATGTTTCATACAGCCTCTTTACTTTTTATGCTGTTCACCTTCGATTTGAAAATATTGAATAACGAAGCCAAAACAAAAATAATTCCCAATACAGTCACAATAGAAGAACCCGCCGGGAAGTCGTAATGGAAAGAGAAATTCAACCCAAAAAAGCTTGCCAGTAGGCTGATAATAAAAGCAATTATTATTACTACGATTTTATTTTTTGAAATTAAAATGGCTGAAACGGCAGGAATAATAAGGAAAGAAAAAACAGGTATTACCCCATTCACTTTTACTGCAAAAACAATGGATAAGCCAATCGACATATAGAAGAGAAAATTCCAAACATTGAAAATGCCAACCAGATGGTTTTCCCCGTTTTCGAAGGATTCAGTTAATGCAAAAAATTTACGGAAGAAAATTAAATGCACCAATGCAATTGACCCGAATACAATACCGATAACCGATATCTGTTGCCAACTTATTGACAAAATATTTCCAAATAATACTTCCTGGATGTCAGAATCGCCATGCGGTGTTTTTGAAATAAGTAATACTGTAAGAGCGGACGAAAATGCATATAATATTCCAATGATTGCCTCCTGCTTCAGCCGCTTATCCTGTATATTAATGAACGACATAAGGAGTGCACCCACTAAGGTAAATATCAGCGGTATGGAAGTAAGGCCGGTACCAATAAAAGCCCCGAAAGCCACGCCCAAAGATGAGATCTGGCCAAGCGCAAGGTCAACGAATACAATTCCCCGCCCTACAACATGCACGCCCAGGTAAGACAATAAAATGCCTGTAATTATGGCCGCCGTAAAAGCCTGTACCATAAAAGGTAATTGAAACATATCAAACATAATCCGCAAGGTTTAATCTATAAATATTATTTGAGGACTGCTGTTAACTGGTTAACATCATAATCAAATAAGTCAAAATAATTTTTTATGGCCGGAAATGCGCCTGTGGAAGTAGCCAGCGTTAAAACCTTTATTCCTGTTTGCTTTGCTACCACATCAGCAGATGAGGTGGAAAAATAAGGTGATGAAATAATTACTTTAATGTTGTTGGCTTTCACTTCTCCAATCACCTTAACCAATTGTGAAGGCGTTGGCGGTATGCCCGGTTTAGGCTCCATAAAATCAACAATCTTTAACCCGAAACGGTTTTCAAAATAAACCCATTCATTATGATAAGCAATAACTTTTGATCCCCTGAAGGGAGCCATCACAGCCTGCCATTGCCGCATCTTTATATCTATATTATTAAAGAAGGCCTGGAGGTTACTTTCATAAATCGCCTTATTTGAAGGATCAAC
>JBBSBD010000224.1:0-10219 GCA_038251675.1 Chitinophagales bacterium
AAGTTCCGGCCTGTTGCAGATGCTTATAAAGTGCTGTAAAGTGGATATTTAGTCCTGCAATGTGAGGATAATAAGAAATGCAATACCAAACTTCCATTTAATCCATCACTGCTTGTCAGGTTCCTATAAATTTTACGACTAACTATATAATCAGGGAAAATATGTTCACTCATTTAATAGATAAAATGTAAAAATTATAGTATGAAAAAGTTGATATTCGTTATGAGCGCACTTACAATTCTTGTTATCTCCGGAACCGCTCAACCAAAAGGCAATTCTGATCATCCTCCGTCAAATCAGTTATATACACAGATTTTACAGAAGTATGTAAATTCTAAGGGCCTGGTTAATTATAAAGGTTTAAAAAGCGACAAGGCAGAATTTGAACAGTATTTAAAATTATTAAGCTCAAACGCTCCTTCTGATAAATGGAGTAATAACGAAAAGAAAGCATATTGGATAAATGCCTACAATGCTTTCACTTTAAAATTAATCATAGATAATTATCCTGTCAAAAGTATAAAAGACATAGGTCCGTTCATTCAAATTCCATTTGTTAATACTCCATGGGCAAAAGAGTTTTTTAAGATTGGTGGGCAGGACATGAAGCTTGACCGGATAGAACATGATATATTAAGAAAGAAATTCAACGACCCTCGTATTCATTTTACACTTGTTTGCGCATCCCGTTCATGTCCACAATTGCGTAATGAAGCTTATGAGGCTGTAAGATTAGACGAACAGCTTAATGACCAGGGACGAATTTTTTTAGCAGACAGATCTAAAAATATTATTACCTCCGATGAGCTACAACTTTCTAAAATCTTTTCATGGTTTAAAGGAGACTTTACAAAAAACGGCAGCCTGATTGACTTTCTAAACAGGTTTTCACCTGTTAAAATTAACAAGGATGCTGATATAGACCATCTCAGTTATAATTGGGACTTGAATGAACAATAGACCATTCCAATCTAAAGTTGTTTTTAAAAAATCCTTGTCAGGTATTCCTTTATTTACAGGCATAATGAGTCTTAGCTCTTGCAATGGCTTACCCTTATTGAGCGAAGGCACAACGCTAAGCTCATTTTAGTACAAATTTTGTTTTTAAAACATGAAATACAATTCCCCGGGCAAATAAAATCTCTATAATTGTTAACCATCATCATTCCGACTTATAATGAAGCGCAAAGAATTGCTTGCCTCATTAGTTATTTAAAAAAAAATTCTAATAACAAAGTCAAAGAAATAATTGTATCGGATGGTGGCAGTACGGATCAAACGTTAGTGGTTGCGAAACAGGCAGGTGTCAAAGCTGTTTTATCTCCCAAAAAAGGAAGAGCATCTCAAATGAATTATGCAGCATCAATAGCCAGTGATGGAGTATTATATTTTGTTCATGCTGACACTTTCCCCCCTCCAACCTTTGTACACGATATTGAACAAGCTCTTGCAGAAGGTTATGAATTGGGCAGGTATCGTACAAAATTTAATAGCAATAAAACTGTTCTGAGTTTTAATGCCTTTTTTACCCGCTTTGATTGGTTCATTTGTTATGGAGGCGATCAAACTTTATTTATTACGGATAAACTATTTAGGAAAATTAGAGGCTTTAAAGACGATATGCTCCTAATGGAAGATTACGAAATTGTAGAAAGGGCACGAAAAAAGAGGAAGTATAAAATATTTCCAAAGGCAGCATTGGTTTCAGCAAGAAAATATGATACGAATAGCTGGCTAACTGTACAACGGGCTAACCGGACCATCGTAAAAATGTACAACAACGGAGCCTCACAAGTGGATATGATGGAAAAATATCAGGAAATGTTGGTATACAGATAAAAAGATAAAACGGTTTAGTATTATGAAAGATTTAATTACAGGTATACAGCAGGCAGGCATAGGTGTAAAAAATGCAAACGAAGCAAAGCACGTTTACAAAGATCTTTTTGGTATGAATGTTTTGATCTTTGACGATAAGGCTGAAGCTTCTTTAATGACACGTTATACAGGTTACCAGCTGCATAATCGACATGCCATCCTATCTATAAATCTTTCTGGCGGCGGAGGTTTCGAAATATGGCAGTTTACTTCAAGGGTTCCTTTAGAAAGTGCATCTAAAAGGTTTGGCGATTTAGGAATTTTTGCTATAAAAATTAAGTCCAACAATGTAAGGGCTGCGTATGAGCATTTTAGCAAAATGCCCTTAATTAATGTGTCAGCATTAATGGATGCACCAGATGACAGAAATCATTTCTGGCTTACTGATACTTACGGCAATCATTTTAATATTGTAGAGGGAGATGAGTGGTTTAAAACAAGACAGGGGATATGCGGTGGCGTCGTTGGGGCTGTAATAGGTGTATCTAATCTTGATAAGGCACTTGTATTTTACCGGGATGTTTTAGGAATTGATGAAGTAATATACAGTGGTACTGCTCCAGCAACCGATCTTCCTTTAAAAGAGCAGGAAGGGCAACAGTTTAGAAGAGTATTGCTGAAAAAGCAGGTAGCTGATAAAGGTGCTTTCAGTAAACTATTAGGGTCTGTACAAATTGAATTGGTGGAAGCATTAGACTTTCAACCCGTAAAAATTTATAAAGATCGTTTCTGGGGTGATTGTGGTTTCATTCATTTATGTTTTGATGTTTTGAATATGACTTTATTGAAAAACAAATCAGAACAAGCGGGATATAATTTTACGGTGGACAGCGCTAATGCATTTTCAATCGGATCTTCTGCCGGAAGATTTTGTTACGTAGAAGACCCAGATGGTACTTTGATAGAACTGGTTGAGACCCATAAAATTCCAATATTAAAAAAGCTTAACTGGCATTTGAATCTGAACACCCGTAAAAATGAAGGACCTCTCCCCGGCTGGATGATTGGAATGCTTGGATTTAATAAAATGAAATGATTATTGAAATAAAGCCTTCAGCTATTCCCTTCTTTTTTCTTTGCCTCGCATGGACAATTAAAAAAATGAGGGAGAAAAAACCTTTTCTTTTTCCTTTACTTCTCACCGGACTGTCTTTTATCTCAGCTTATGTTTACCTCATCATTGCAGGAAAGAATATTCCTTTTTGGATATATATTTTTATAGGGGTAATGGTAGCTTATGGGGTATTTTCGACTATACGTAAAATCAGAAAACAAACGAAATAGAAATAAAAACTTCATGAGATTAATTATTAAGTTATGAAAAATAAAGAAACGATATCTGCTATAGCCTGCCCCTATCGCAGCTTTCAGAAAATTTCAGAAAAGCTTATAGATCTAAAGAAGTAGCGCTCTCAATACAAAAGCGGAAAAAATAATTATAATCAATAAAGCCAGAATAAATGAAAGAAATTAATTTCAATAATCTCAAAGCAGTATTTGTAAACTGTACGTTAAAAAAATCTCCAGAAACAAGCCATACAGATACATTATTCCAGGTATCGAAAGCTATAATGGGAAAGGAAAAAGTATCCGTTGAAGAAATTCGCTTTGTGGATCATGATGTAGCAACCGGAGTACAGCCAGATATGAAAGAACATGGTTGGGAAAAAGACGAATGGCCGGAACTTTTCAAGAAAATATTTTCCGCAGACATTCTAATTGTGGGCACCCCAATTTGGCTCGGTGAAAAATCATCTATAGCGCAAAAACTGATTGAGCGTTTGTATGCAATGAGCGGGATGACAAACGATAAAGGACAATATCTTTTTTACGGAAAAGTGGGAGGTACTATCATTACAGGAAATGAAGATGGCATAAAACATTGTGCTATGGGTATTTTATATGCGTTACAACATATAGGTTATTCTATTCCACCACAGGCAGATGCAGGCTGGATTGGCGAAGTGGGGCCGGGAGCCAGTTATGGTGATACAGAATGGAAAGGGAAAAAGATATCGCCACCAGTAGGTACTGATTCTGATTTCACCAATAGAAACACCACGTTTATGACTTATAACCTGCTTCATTTGGCATCAACACTGAAGGCGCAAGGTGGTTATCCAAGCTATGGAAATTCCAGGAAGGAATGGGATGACGGCACAAGATGGAACTTTGAAAATCCGGAATATAGATAAGAATATGCTGTTTTAGTTACAATAGTATTAGTTTACAAAAAAAAATATGAATTTGAATTTATCTTTTTTGATTCCGATATCTCTGCTACTACTTAGAATAATTGTAGCCATTGTATTTTTTTCAAGTGGCAAAAGCCACGCTATGCATCCTGTAGAGAGAGGTAAATCTATAGGGTTTTCTCCATCGGTAACCCGGGTTTTAGGGATAGCCGAAATAGTAGCGGCTTTCTCAATCGCCCTGGGAATTTTTCCTCAAATAGGCGCTGCCATCGTATTGCTAACCATGCTTGGCGCCATTCAAAAGAAACTTTTTGTTTGGCATACTGGTTTTTATGCTGATAAAGGTTATGGCTGGCATTATGATTTAATTTTTGTTATCGCTGCTTTAATTATCATTGCTACTAACGGCGGTGCATACATCTTAACTTAATTAAAAAAAAGTTTCAAAATAATTATCACAAATTCTTATAGATGGCGGGATCGATATGTCAAGGCGAATCATCAAAACTATTCCGCAAAATCGTTGGTTTGATCTTCGGAAAATCATTTTTCCGCTGGCTAGCTGAGCCAGCCGCCAGTAAATCCTGCTCTCTGCAAACCCGAAATAATATAGGGGCAATTCCGCATCATTCGCCAGAAAAATCCGGTGCGGTAATTTTCTATCATTAGGACAATTGGCCCCTGATCGAGTCCGTAATACCCTTGCGAAATCCAGCCATTTACGCCTTGATTACCACTCTCGAAAGTCGGATTGAAGCTGCATTTGAATCCGTATTTGCTGGTCATATCCGGATAAATTTCGTTGAAGTACGCCAGCGCAGGCAAAACAATTTCGGAGGCGAATGGCAAGGACGCAACCGCCGCCCACGGCGCAATTGTGCCATCGTCGGGCCCGTTCGGAATTTGCCGCGCCAGGTAATCAAAAAATTCGCGTTCAACGCCGTCTATCATCACGGTCTGATTGCCGGGGCCATCGCTTGCCGTTATACCCCAGCAATTGTCGCAGTAGCCTTTAAAATTTTTCGGATTACGAGTAGCATATTCACGTTGAGCATAAGTCGCACGGCGGGTGTTTTCGTAATAATCAATGCCTTTGCTACGCATATATTCGTCCTGGATACCTCGAAAATCTATCCAACAGTGCGAAAGCTGGTGGATAAACAAAGGACCAGCGTATAGGTGTTCTATGTCGTAGAGTTTTTTCCACTGGTAAGTTTTAGTCCACTCCATGTAGCTTTTTTCCGGCAAGGGAAACGTTGGTGACGCTAGAGCCAAAACATAAAGCAGAAGGGCTTCACTGTAACCTTCCCACCGGTACGGGAGAAATCCAGTTTCCGGCTTCCAACCCATCGAAACGGTTGTGCCGCCATTCAACGCCCAACGCCAATCCGTGCGGCAGTAAAGTGCTTCTGCGAGTTTGCGAATCTCGTTTTCTTCAGGCGTATTAGCAGTAAAATATTCAGCGGCAGTAAGTGCGCCGGCGAGAAAAAAAGTTGTATCAATGGTTGAAAGTTCATTGTCTCCAACGCGTTTGCCGGTTTTCATATCAAGAAAATGATAGAAAAACCCTTTGTAGCCGGTAGCATCCGTCTCTTTCCCTTGCGGGCTATTCAAAAAAAAACGCAGCGTCGTCAATACCCGCACAACTGCTTCGTCGCGTTGGATAAATTCGTTTTCGACCGCCACCGGGTAACACGAGAGCGCAAGGCCGACGGCGCTAATGGAACACGGTGAATTTTGTTTTGTGCTGTCCAGCACAAGTCCGTTCTCGATGTTAGTTTCCTTTAAAAAATAACCGAATGTATCTTTTTGTAGTTTCTCCAGCTTCGCAATGGATAAGTTTTGTTGACTCATTTTCCTATTATTGTGCTTGTAATATGGATAGTTAAAATAGTTTTTTTAGTTATTAAATCAACTCTGTTTCTATTATTACTTCGCTTTGCAGTGTTTTATGTACCGGGCATTTTGATGCAATTTCTTTCAATCTTTCTTTTTGTTCGTGATCTAAATTACCTATAAATTTTAAACGTTTTTGGAGGTGGTCCAGTTGCCTGGGTTTTTCAATATCCATCATTAAATCATCACTATGTTTTTTTGAATAAGTTATATAGGCATACACTTCTTGTAAATCCCATTTTTTGCGCTCAGCATATAATTTTAATGTCATCACTGTGCACGCAGCCAATCCGGCACTTAAATAATCATAAGGTGAAGGGCCAAAATCATCACCGCCAATGGTATCTGGTTCGTCAGCAATAAAATAGTGTTTTTTAGTTTGAATAGAAGTAGTGAAATTATTCTCCTTTAAATTTAAATGTGCCACTAATTGTTCGCCATCTGTATCTAATATTTCATTGTCTTTATAATCAAAATATCGTTCTACCCAGCAACCGATCATATTGCCGGCATAACTACTGTCCCTCGCATTACTTAATAAATGATCAGCTCCGTCCAGGCTTATAAAACTTTTGGGATGATGAGCATTATGATACAATTTTTCTGCATTTTCAATACCTACAATTTTATCAGATGGGGCATGCATAATCAGCAATGGCTTTCTTAAGTTTTTAGTAGTTTCCGGCAGATCGGTTTTTCTAAAATCTTCTAAAAATTCCTGGTTGATTTTAAACGGCCTGCCACCAATATTCACTTCCACATCTCCTTGCACCCCATGTGCACCATGAGAAAACAAATGAGTGACATGATCAACTGTGGCTGGCGCACCAATGGTAGCTACTGCTTTTATATGTTCTAATTTTGAAGCGGCTACAATAACCGCAGCACCACCTAACGAATGTCCTACCAACAAAGTTGGCGCTTCATAGTTTTGTTTTAAGAAATCACTCACTGCAAGCAGGTCATCTACATTAGCAGAAAAATGGCTTTCAACAAATTCTCCCTCACTACCACCTAAGCCGGTAAAATCAAATCTTACAACTCCAAAACCGTGATTGGTGAGTGCTCTGCTAATATTTCTTACTGCGTTAAATGAACTGTTACAGGTAAAACAATGCGCAAAAATGGCGTAATAGTTTGGTCTCTGGTTAGCAGGCATTTCTAAAGATGCTTGTAGTTTATATCCTTTGTCATTTAGAATATATAGTTTAGTACTTTTCATAATTATTAAGTATTTACTTTTTTGAATTATAGCCAGATACATTCCTTAAGTTATTTTTCCATGCTTTTTATTCGCCTTGATCGTGTCCGGTAATTTTCAATATCACCAACATAGTTTTGTCTTTAAGTTTAAATTATGTGCGTAACAATTTAGTGAATCCCATGACATTAAAAACTGTAAGATTACATATGAATCTAATCACTCTACTGATCTTGAATTGTTGAGTTATTTGGCAGCTTACACACATTATTTTATTAGATTTCCACCTCGGAGAAAAGGGCAGTCCTTTTACTCCACGGCCGAATGAAGACTATTCTGTGATCTGGGCATTTGGCTGAAAAAAAATAAAAGAGTAGTATCCGGAATTGTTAGAAGCACAGCGAAATTTTAATGGCGATTTCTTATGCACCAGAAGGAGTAAAACCTGAAAAGGCTTGTATAAATACTTACTGAGCATCCCGGCATTATTCTGATCCCGGTGAACAGAAGTTATTAAGAGGAGAAATTGATGTAAAAAAATACACTTGATAGAAACTACCTTTTTGCAGCCCAAAAGGGTTCACTCAAAACAAACATTTAATTAAGCGGCAATTTTTACCAATAATTTTAAATCCTCCAGAAAACAGTTCGACATTTGTTCGATAGAGACTACATAACCTTAATGTATTAATACACAATACTTTGACTTTATAACCTTACCGGAATATTGAACTTTTAAAAATATTTTATATTAAATGTTAATAGCACTCAAATGACGACAAGCATCCGCCGGGAAGCAAAGAAATTATCATAAGTTCTAAATAGAAATTACGATAAAATTTTTCGCAAGTTTTCATCTATTTGTTTATGAATTTTTGTTTGTTATTTAAAATTTGCGACTTCGTTTAGAATTAAGTTTGTTATGGAAGAAAAGCTAATAAGACGGAAATTATGGCGTCTTTTTGATATACAATCTATATCCAGTTTGTGAGTTTATATCTCACATAATAGATATGAAATATGAATAGAGATATATTTTGTATCTTAGATGTGAGTTTATAGCTCATATTTTAGATATGAACAATAAAAATTTATCTTTTCAATCGTCTGGTTTACTACAAAAACTAAATCAGGAGAACAATTCATTTTTCTCCCTTGATAAGGCATATACACTATTACCTCAGTCTTCTAAACCTGCTGTAAGACGACTTTTAAGCGACATGACAAAAAGGGGATTATTGATACGCATAAAAAATGGATTGTTTTGCATCATACCTTATGATCAGGAAGCCACAACTTATTTCCCCAACTGGCATTTAATCGCAAAGCACTTAGCTGGAGATATGAATTTTTATATAGGTTATTACAGCGCGATGGAGATACACAGCTTGATAACTCAACCATCTTTAAGAGAGCAAATTGTGCTTAATAAGCAAGTAAAGCCTTCTTCATTAAAAATAAAAGATCATAAGTTTCAGTTTATCTATCACAATAGCAATCATTTCTTTGGAATGAAAAATACATGGATAGATAATTTTAATAAAGTATCGTGTTCGGATTTGGAAAAAACATTTGTTGATTGTTTATACAAACCAGACTATGCTGGGGGTATTACTGAAATTGCAAAAGCTTTATTTAAATCCAAACAAAAAATTGATTATGAAAAATTACTTGATTATTGTCAACAATTTAAAGCGCAGTCCGTCATAAAGAGATTAGGATTTCTTTTAGAAGTTTTAAATATAAATAACCCGATCTTAGAAAAATTGCAACAATTAAAAACCGCGTCATTTATTTTATTGGAACCTTCTTATGAGAAAAAAGGGAATTTGATCAGTAAATGGAGCGTACAGCAAAATATAGAAACAGAAGATATTATCTTACCTATTTTTTCATAATATGATTCACCCAAAAGAAATTAATGCGGCCGCAGGGAAATACAGGCTAAAGGATTCACAAGTTGAGAAAGATTATGTACTAAGTTGGATTTTATATGGAATATCAAGGCATGAGCTTTTATCAAAAATCCTTGTATTTAAAGGCGGCACTGTGTTGAAGAAGGCCTATTTTGAAGATTACCGTTTTTCTGAAGATCTGGATTTTACATTGCTGGATGAAAAGATTTCAAACGATGATTTATGGAAAGAGTTTGAAATGGTTTATGCTTTTGTAAAAGAAGAGGCCAATATTACATTACAGTTCAAAGAAAGCGATACACATGAAAGGGGCAGTATGGCATTTTATATTAACTATATCGGGCCGCTTCAAGCTAATATCAACAGTCGTGATGTGAAAATCGACATCACTAGAGGTGAGATTATGGAATATGGCATTCAGCAACTCAACCTATTTAGGGAATACTCTGATCTTCCGGAGGAATTATTCTCGATTCAATGCTATTCTTTATCAGAAGTATTGATTGAAAAGATGGCTGCTTTGATGGGAAGGACAGAACCAAGGGATCTTTATGATTTCTGGCATCTGACCGAAAATGAACGAATGAGCACTAAAGAACACAAATCGGAATTCGAGCGAAAGGCAAAAAATAAAAATCACGATCCTGATAAATTCGAGTCAAAAGTTTTGGGGAAAGAAAAAAATCTGAAACAGGCATGGGAAAGAAAATTGGAAAATCAGATACATGATTTGCGCAAATTTGATGATGTATTCCGGGAAGCAAAACGAAATTTCAAAATATAGAATTGAAACGAATTTTTTTGTATACTTAGCCGAGCTTATAATTTGGTATAAATGCGAATATTAATAGCCGATTACTTTGGATAACTATAGACTCATACCAGATATAAAGAACTTTAAATAATATTAATAATATTTACGTGAAATCAAGCTGCTAATTTTGCTAATAATTTCAAATCTTCCAAAAAAGAGTTCGACATTTGTTCGATAGGGACTACATTTTTTGAATTCTTTTTGATTTTTGGGGAAAAAGTTTATCGTATCCATCAGAATATACTTTTTAATATACAATCCATTCACCTAACCCTTGCCTTATGACAGTCCAATCATCGGTGGTACAATCAACCACTGT
>JBBSBD010000225.1:0-10138 GCA_038251675.1 Chitinophagales bacterium
CTTTTTCCCTTTATCATTCATAAATTTTGACATGCCTTTGCCCCTGACACTTTTAGAGAAATCTTCTTCGGATGTATATTTACCGGAAAGAAATCCACTGGCTAACGAAGAGTAAGTGATTACAGCCAGGTTATTTTTCTCTGCAATATTTTTATATTCAGTTTCAAAAGAGCGGTCATATAAATTGCCGGGCGGCTGCAAAACAGTGTAGGAGGGAAGTTGCTTTTTATCACTTATTTCCAAAGACTTTTCTAACCTTTCAGCGGAGAAATTTGAAGCCCCTATGTTCCGGATCTTGCCTTCTTCTATCAACTGTTGGTAAGTTTGCAAAGTTTCATCTATTGGTGTAATCTCGTCATCCTGGTGCGAAAAATAAAGATCAACATAGTCAGTCTGTAATCTTCTTAATGAATTTTCAATACTTTCAAGAATGTGTTTTTTTGAGAGACCGCTTTTTACATTGTAGCCAACTTTTGTAATAATAATCACATCATCCCGCCTGCCTCTTTTTTTAAGCCAGTTACCAATGATGGTTTCAGATTCTCCGCCCTTATTGCCCGGAGCCCAGGCGGAATATACATCTGCGGTGTCTATGCAATTAAATCCTTTACTAAAAAATATATCCAGCAAGTTGAAGGAAGTTTTTTCATCAATCGTCCAGCCAAATACGTTGCCCCCGAAGATCAACGGAGCTACGCGAAGATCAGTGGTTCCTAAACTTATTTTTTTCATGTGTATTTGTTTTTGAGAATTTTAAAAATGATGTTCGTTTGGATAGTTATCAAAAACCAGGCTGAAAATAATTTCATTGTGAAGGACAATATAAAAGTCATAGATTTTATTTATGAAGACATAGAATATATAAATAAACACTATCGTAAAGATTATTGTACATTGGGCTTTTTAAAACGATTAAAATTTATCAAAAATGGGAAATAATACACATTCGGATCCCGCAGCCGGAGGTATCATTCATGAAATGAATAATGAAAATGCAGCCAAATGCCCGTTTAGCGGCGGTGCCTTAAAGAGAAGCGCCGGCAACGGTACATCGAACAGTGACTGGTGGCCAAACCAATTGAAGCTGAATATTCTTCGCCAAAATGCTGACCAATTTAATCCAATGGGCAGGGATTTTAACTATGCTAAGGAATTTAAAACCCTTGACCTGGATGCCGTGAAGAATGACATCTTCGAACTGATGACCACTTCCCAGGATTGGTGGCCGGCAGACTATGGCCACTATGGCCCGTTTTTCATAAGGATGGCGTGGCACAGTGCAGGCACCTATCGTATAGCCGATGGTCGTGGAGGTGCAGGCTCCGGTTCCCAACGATTTGCACCGCTAAACAGTTGGCCCGATAATGCAAACCTCGATAAGGCACGCCTGTTGCTCTGGCCAATTAAAAAGAAATATGGCAAAAGAATTTCATGGGCAGATCTCATGGTCCTAACTGGTAACTGCGCCCTAGAGTCAATGGGCTTAAAGACCTTCGGTTTTGGTGGCGGACGTGAAGATGTGTGGGAGCCTGAGCAGGACATCTATTGGGGTTCCGAAAGCGAGTGGCTGGGAGACAAGCGTTACACTGGTGACCGTGAACTCGAGAATCCACTGGGTGCCGTTCAGATGGGTTTAATATATGTAAACCCGGAGGGCCCCAACGGTAAGCCGGACCCTCTTGCTTCGGCTAAGGATATTCGTGAAACTTTCGGCCGCATGGCCATGAACGACTATGAGACCGTAGCTCTTATTGCAGGCGGGCACACCTTCGGCAAAACTCACGGTGCCGCCGACCCGGTGCAATATGTAGGACGGGAACCAGCGGGCGCCACTATTGAAGAGCAAGGCCTCGGCTGGAAAAATACCTTCGGCACAGGCCATGGGGATAATACCATTACCAGTGGCCTGGAGGGAGCATGGACAACTACGCCAACGCAATGGAGTAATAATTATTTTGATAATCTGTTCGGCTATGAGTGGGAACTTACGAAGAGCCCGGCTGGTGCAAACCAGTGGAAGCCGAAAGATTACGGAGGCGCCGGTTCAGTGCCGGATGCACACGATCCTTCAAAGAAGCACGCGCCATTTATGCTTACTACAGACATTGCATTGCGGGTGGATCCTGTTTATGAGACCATTTCAAAACATTTTCACGAGAACCCTGATGAATTTGCAGATGCATTTGCACGGGCATGGTTCAAACTTACGCACCGCGATATGGGGCCTAAAGAGCGCTATCTCGGCCCGGAAGTTCCTGCGGAAGAATTGATCTGGCAAGACCCCATTCCGGATGTGACGCATGCGCTGATCAACGACCAGGATATCGCTGCATTAAAAGGTAAGGTTCTTGGCTCCGGCCTCTCAGTTTCTCAATTGGTGTCTGTAGCATGGGCTTCGGCATCAACCTACCGCGATTCCGATAAACGCGGCGGTACTAATGGTGGGCGTATTCGCCTGGCACCGCAGAAGGATTGGGAAGTAAATAACCCTACTCAACTGGGAAAAGTTTTGGAGACTCTTGAAGGAATTCAAAAAGAGTTTAACAGCGCCCAGTCGGGAGGTAAAATGGTTTCACTTGCCGACCTGGTGGTTTTAGCCGGATCTACAGGTGTTGAACAGGCTGCGAAAAATGGCGGCCATGAAATTAATGTTCCCTTTACACCTGGCAGAGCCGATGCGTCGCAGGAGCAAACTGATGTAGAATCATTCGCCATCCTGCAGCCGGATGCAGATGGGTTCCGGAATTATTTCCATGCGCAACACAAAGCTTCCGCGGAAGAAATGCTGGTTGATAAAGCACAACTGATGACCTTGACGGCGCCTGAGATGACCGTTCTTGTTGGCGGAATGCGTGTGCTTAATACCAACTTCAATAATTCTCGCCATGGAGTTTTTACAAAGAATCCGGAATCATTGACCAATGATTTCTTTGTTAACCTTCTTGATATGGGTACAACCTGGGGGGCAACTTCGAAGTCACAAGATGTGTTTGAGGGCCGCGATCGCAAAACAGGCGAACTCACCGGGACCGGTACCCGTGTAGATCTCATCTTTGGTTCGAACTCTGAACTGCGGGCCATCGCTGAAGTGTATGCATGTGAAGATTCAAAAGAGAAGTTCATTAAAGATTTTGTCGCCGCATGGGCGAAAGTGATGGACCTTGGCCGCTTCGATTTGGCATGATGTAAGTGCCTGCGGTACGGAGTAAGCCTGGTTAAATAGGAACGACTATTTAAAAACATAGAACGGAGATACAACTGTATTCAAAGAAATCATCAGCAATCACTAATAGTTGCAGCGATATTTATTAATAAAAGGTGGCTAGATCAAAGGCCACCTTTTTTAATTTTTAATTTTTTGTTTAAAAGCCGGTTGGACTGAAATATCCACCGGGCAAGGTCTTTATGGAAAAGCAACGTGGGACTTTTTATCCTGGTATTAGCTTCTATTTACAGGCCCAAACGTTCTTTATAAAGCGGGCATTATGAACCAAATTCACGTAAGTATAACCGGGCTTTAAAGGAATATTTTTTCCATTTGAATCATAGACCAGTGGAATCCAGTCACAGACGTATCCAATATTCAAAGAGTCGTTGATAGCGACAACATAAATGTTTTGATTTTTCCATATATAATGATCGATATAAGGATGGCAATTGCAATCAGGGTTGTTGATTGTAAGTTGGTTTACAATTTGGTTTATTGGTTCTGGAATAGCCATGTCAACCTCAGTTTGATTTTTTGCGCAGCCTGTAAATAGTATGAAAATCATTAAAACAATAAGGAATGCGCCATACTTTCTTTGAGTATTAATGTATGACCCTTTATCCCGACATCCGCTGAAATTTATTTTGTACATGGCCTTAGTTTTTGCATGGACACGTATCTAATTAAAAACGTTGCAAACCAACACTCTGAATTCCTTACAATTCCAGGGTCGTTGTTGATATAGGCATAGAGATGAAGTTGCCGAAGCTTGTTTCTGTAGATTTTCAAAAGCTAATATGTAAACATCATCTGATAAAATATACCGGTTAATTCACCATCCATCGTTAATATTTAAACGGCACTTCCACCACCGTTCTATCCCACGCAAGTTTCATTACACCTTGCTTTTCCCCTGTGCTCGTAAATTGAATCGTGAAGTTCTCTACAGCAGTCATTAATTCCTTCGAAGGGCCCTTTATCCTTACAACATCATGATTATCATTATAGCTATATGCGCCCCAATAATCAAGATCACTGTTTAAGATAATGTCCCAGTCTTTTTCATCAGGAATTGTAAAAAGTGAATATGAGCCAGCCTTAATTGCCGTTCCGTTTATCTCTACATCCTTGTAAAATTTAATTTCAGTGGCTTCATTGGCTCCCGTGCGCCACACCTTATGAAAAGGAACAAGCTGTCCAAAAATTTGCCTGCCATCTTTTGCCGGCCTGCTGTAGGTCACTCTTATGATAACTTCCTGGCCCGGCTTTCTGTCGTGCGCAAAATTATCAGGAAAGTAAGCCATATCCATCGGGCTTTTATCGGTCTCTGTAAAATTTTGTGCAAACAATGCACTACTACATAAAATCATTATGATCGTCGCAAAAAAAATTCTTTTCATACTTGGTTTTTGTAAATAGATCAATTTATTTTTTAAAAAAGAGATGACTGAAAGCATATCGTAAAATGAAGGACTTGCTATTTAATTTAATTACACAACTTTTTGAATGCCTCGTTTATCCGGCGATGAAGGTAACAATTTTGAGGAGAGTAGCCCGCGTACAAAATGTATTTGCTTTAAATCAACGAAAGCAAGTATTTTATTTTTTAATAACCCATGCAGATTGTTATTTATATTTATTGAAAAAATTGCATGAAAAAGATTTACTTGTCAGGCTTTTTGATATTACTAGGCGCGATGCAAATAACCGCACAAACAAATGCCATGAAAGAAAAATTATTAAGACATGTTGTGCTCTTTAGTTTTAAAGAGGGTAGTACAGATGCACAGATAAAAAGTGTTACGGATGCTTTTGGAGAATTGCCTAAAAAAATACCCCAGGTAAAAACTTTTGAATGGGGAACTAATAACAGCCCCGAAAACCTAAACCAGGGATTTACCCATTGCTTCTTTGTAAGTTTTGCGTCAGAGGCAGACAGGGCAATTTATTTACCACATCCTGCCCATCTTGCTTTTATAGAAATATTGAAGCCGATACTTGATAAGGCTTTGGTGATTGATTATTGGGCTTCCGAATGATTTTTCATATTTGTGCACGCAACATTTTTTTCTCCATTTATGATTAGCGGGGTTATATATTAATCTGCCTTCGAAACTTTTATTACTGCTCACCCGCCCTGGAAACCCAATCCGGTGCATCGTTGATTTCCTGCCGTAGTATTAGATTTAACTGTGCGGCATGATGTTGAACGTGGCGCATATTATAAAGTAACAGTTCAAACATGGAATAGTCCATGGTACCTGACTCGTTTATCCAACGGCTAAGGAAAGTTTCCTCCGATAAATCAACGATAAGTTTTTGGCACTTATCCCGGTTGAATTGTAAATAAACGAGTAATTCTTCTTTACTGTAAACCCGATCCGGCATAGCACCGGAAGGATCAAACTCTGACAGTGTATAGGGTCGAGGAGGCGAAAAGCCGATAGGCTCAGGAGTAAGGTAGTAATCCAGAAAGAACAGGCAGTGGTAAGCGTTATACCAAAATTTCCTGCCAGTATCCCACAGTTTATCCGGGCATAGCTTCATGGCATTTTCAAGCATATCGATACTTGCCCCAAATTGTTTCCACAGAGATTCATTAAATGATTTGTTCATGTTGTCACGTTATAAATTAATTGTTTACAAATTGAAAAGCTTCTTTTCCATTTTTACTTTGAATAGTATAGGACATACAGAATAAAAAAAGTTCTTCTTCCTTTCGGAAGAAAGATCTTATTTTTTATAGGTCGTGTTCCTTGAAATTAATAAGTAAGAGGCAAACACCGTTTATAACATCAGCATTCTCTTCTGAAAACGTTTATACTTGAAGTTAATACAACGGAACCTCTGTTTATAATTACATCTGTATTAGCATCCGGCTCTCACTGAGTTCCTGTTTACAGTTCGTAGCCCAATGTGCAAATCAGTTCAATTGTTTTTGTAGTGCTCTCGTTAATTTTCCTGGGCTCGGTTGAAAATAACTTTGCGTGAAATTCATAAGAGTCGTGAAATTCTGCGCCGGGACCTTTTTCACTTTTTACTTTCTTAAAAGAAGAGGGGAGTGCCCAAAATTTTAGAAACTTATATGTCTTTTGGTCATCTGATTTTGATTCGAGACAAACAGTAAATACTTTATTATCCGGGTCGAAAATTATACTGCCTTTATCTTGTGAGGAAAAATTCAATTTTGATCCGTCAATAGTAAGCTCTGCTTTATCTAAATATGAACAGCCTGGCAACTCCGCTGTAAAAGTTGTCCTGCCAGATTCTGACCTGCATGCGAGGATTGCGACGGGTTCTCCATTTCTGAATGAAGTGAAAAAACTAATAATTAATATTGTTGTAAAGATTTTTCGCATAATAGAATTAAAGTAATAACTAATTCTTTCATCGCCATCGCTTAAAGTTAATCAATCACATCAACTCCCCAAAAGTAGCTCGCGCTTTTTCCGAACTCCGCTCCCTACTTACTTTGAAGCTTTTCCAATTTCTTCCGGGTAACAGCATTTTCTTTAAGGGACAAGGCTTTTTCAAAATTTTTAATCGCGTTAGGTTTATCGCCAATGGCTTCATAATAGTCACCCATTGAATCGTACACGTTGTAACTTTCGGGGTAATTCTCAATATTATATTTAAAAAAACCTTCAGCCTTTTTAAATTGTTTATTGCCCAGGGCCTGGTAACCCATGCTGTTCATTTGAATTTCAGAAGGCCTTACTTTATATCCCATCTGCTTTGAGATATTGGAAAAATGTTTTTCGAATTTGTCCACCAAAGCATCTGTTGTGTCGGTAAAATCTTTCATAGTAAGTTTTAATGGATAAAAATCGAATAGAAAACGTAAAGCATCATATTCTGTAATAAGCGGAACAGACCCATGGGAATCATCATTATAATATTTGTCCTTGTATTTTAAACCGTTTTGTTTATTGCTGTTGAAATAACTTTTTAAAGTGAGTATGGAACGAATATGTTTTGTAGAGGCTGAAGTGTCTTTTGAAACTGTATTGATATTCATACCTTCATCCATCGTATTAGCTATGCCAAGAAAGAGGCTGGTTCCCTGGAATTTTTTTTCCGCTAATATATTTTTAGCTTCTTTTAATAAGGTTTGCTTATCCCACCACATGCTTGGATCGACGCAGATATAAGCGTTGAATAAATTAGTATGATGCACAAAAGCCTCCATAACGGTAAGGCCACCAAAAGAATGCCCGATAAGCATTTTGTAAGGATCGGTTGGATATTGAGCATCGATATAAGGAATTAATTCTTTTTCCATAAAAGAAATAAACTTTTCGCCGCCACCGGAAGTTTTAGAAGAAGCGCTATCCATATAAGGAGGGTCAACGTCTATATGTGTAGGAGTGAGGTCTCTTGTCCTGTCTGTATTAGGAATACCTACCACAATCATTTCAGGGCAAATGGTATTACCATTCACTGAACTCAATTGCTGGATCATGCCCACCACCGACGAAAAATGAGCATCACCATCTAACAGGTAAACAACGGGATAGTGTTGCCTGGCAAAAATATCACCCTGACCTCCATCAGGCACATAGATCCATATCTTTCTTTTTTCAGTTAATATGGTTGATTGAATGCTGTCAATCTTACCAATTACAATTTGATTACCTGTCTGGGCTTTACTATTGCACAGCAAGACAAAGAACAGCATTGAAAAAAGGAAATGTTTCATATAATGGTTTTGGTGTAAAGGGCGCACAATTTCTCAAGCAGGACTATCTTCTCAAGGTCTGACCCGCTATCCTAAAATAGTATTTTTTAGACTTACAATTTTAGTTAATTTTTGTTTCATACTATTGGAGTAACCTTTCGTTCTTCCCAACTTACGTTCCCGCAGTTACCCAGTTGGAACATAATTCCTGGGATGTAAATACCAGCGGCTATTTAGCGTTCATCAGTCTTTATAATTTTGATTAATAAGAATTTTGGGAAGTAGATGGTTTCATTATCTACTAATTCACTAAAGTCAAAACTATTTACATTATAGGTGATATAAAGGCCATCACCCTTAAGTTCGGGATGGGCTTTTGCTGAATACATAAATGGTTTCTTTACGCCCGGATATTCAGGCGTATAAAACATATATGGCTCCGTCCACTTTCCTTGCAAACTATCAGCCATCCTGATACCAATTTTCCCTTCACCAAATCCAAAAGATTGAATTTGAATAAACTTTTTCAACACAGAGTCATAGTGAACTGAATACTCTGTAGCCCCGATAAATAATGGCTCAGGAATTGGATTCATTCGTTTCCTTTCTGCCCATTTTCCATTTATCCACCATTGCGGCTTAGTTAAATTTCCTGCGTATGCGTCACCTAATTTCCATCGCAATAAATATACTTCGTGTGTGGCAGGTTCAACGGCTCCGTATGCATAAAGATATTTTTCGTCTTTTAAAACAGCCGCAGAACCGGCAATAGTTCCAAAAGTCTCAGGGCCTTTAATGTATTGTATTTTCCATTTTGCAGGTTCGTCGGTTGGGTTAGAGACAATAGCTGCATACCAACCCAAAGCTTCAAAACCAAGCCCTGTTTTTATCCCATGTTCCTGCATCAGGAAAATAATCAACTTGTCTTTTATCATAACTCCGTGGCCTGTCCAGAACCAAAATTTACCCGGTATATGAAAAAATGCCTGTGGTTTTTCTTTTGATTTATCCCAATAAAATTTTAGTGAAGGATTTTGCAAATCATAGCCTTCCTGGATGGCAATACTGTTTCTAACTATTTCCGAATTTTTCCTGGAACCGGATGAATCACTGGAAATGAAGCTATCACTAAAAAGCCACAGCAGTTTTCCATTTTCAAGATCAACAGATGACGCACCGTCTGCACCCTGCCAAAAAAAATTATTGGTAAAAAACTTATTAGTCTCCCCCGAAACTTCGACTCTTATTTTATATCGGGTTGTATCAAAAGGCTGGCTGATACAAATATGGTGAAGCAAAAGCGAAATGATAAGAGTCGTTAATTTCATGAAGATAATTTTAAATGGTTGCCGATGGGATTGCAGAGGATGAGGATTGTAGGTTAGCCAGGCTATTAAGCCCCTTCGTTGCCTGCAGTACTTTATTTGTCAACAAAAGGCTGCAGCTGAAAGGCTATTCCGAATAGCCCTTTTTCAAAATGAAGCATAGTGGTGTCATTTAGTTTTAGTTGAGGATTGTAAAGCTTGTTTATTAATTTTCTGTCAAATGATGAGTGTTTATAAGCAATGTCATAAGGAATAAAATTGTCCTTAGTTTGGTCTGTGTCAGCAATATAACTAACAACATATTCTCTTTCCAAACTGTTAAGTTTAAATTGTTTGTTTAAAAATAAAGCCGCTCCCAAAAACAAGTCCTGAAAAATAAAAAGATAAAATGCAAGTGTCACACCAACGAAGAGAAGCGCAACAACGGCTTGTTTAACTGACTTCGTTTTTACAAGTACAAAAATGAGTGCGATTATGCTTGTCACGACACCAGACCAAATTAAGAATGATGTCAAGTAATTTCTCTTGAAGTTTTTAATGTCGTCGTCCAGGTAGTAGTCATGCTGCCTGGGAGCGAAGTACAGAACGATAGCTGAGAAGATTACCCAGAAGATAATTGTCCGCTTATATTTTATTATGAAAGATTTCATTTTGTATTGCAGGCCTTTATAGCATAGATACCCATGCAGGAATTTCTATTATTTCAATTGAACAAGCGCCCTAAAAACTCCATCAATTACTAATGCCATTTTTGGAATATCTAATAAGCCCAATTTGTCTGCACTAGTATGATAATTATGATTTCTGAAATAAGCCGTATTTGTAATCATTACTGCGCTATATCCAAATTTCCAGTAGTTTATTTGATCAGAATTGTTTCCTGCGATAAACCAAGGAGCTCTGATAGATTTTATATCAATAGAATTA
>JBBSBD010000226.1:0-10089 GCA_038251675.1 Chitinophagales bacterium
ACCGGCTTTAGCCATTTTGTATAAAGCATAGTCCCTTCAAATAGGGCAGGGCTATAGTCATAATTTCTAATTAAGAATTTTTTATCACGGTTCCAGGCCATTTGTGAACATCCTGACATGTAGGGTGGCGGGCAGTATAAGCTTAAAAACCGTGCTTCAAGATCTCCGCCACCTGATAGTACAATTAATTTTTCATAAACAGGTAAAAGCTCCGGCATGAATTTTTGCAACATGTTAGATGAAGTAAGGTATCCCTTCCTTTCCATCAATCCTTCCGACAAAAACCACTGCCTGTATGAGGGCCATGACTTATGAAACAGGGCCTGCCATTTTTCACCGGGGCTTTCTTCTTTCACACAGTTAAGCGATAAGATCATAAACCAAACTTACAACATTTTGAAACCGCCAATTTCCGCAGGTTGATTTTTTTCGGGAGCAGTTGATTCCAAAGGAGTTCCATGAAATTTACTTCGCATGGCATTGATCCACTTTTCTGCACGCTTTTTCAATTTGAAATCGTCCGTCATCAGGCGGCCACGTAAAACAAGAATGCCGAGGTCTGCTCCTTCATAGCGATAGTTACCTTTGTCGCTGATGCGTAGAAAGAATGCCTCATTTTTTAATTCAATTGCCCGGCGATGTGTATCCAATCGTGAAAAGTCGACTGAACCATCCTCATTCATTTTATAGATGCCGCTTTGGGGTGCTTCAGTAATTTTATCTACGGTTTTATCTGTATGCTTGATCACAAGCTGGCACCATGAATCAACGTTTTCTTTTTTTGCCCATCTTGCATTTAGGCTTTTTACATTTAATTCATAAGGTTGATCCATCCACTCTAACAAATGGAAAAGAAATAATGGCATATCAGATAAAGCAAATACTGCGTGGTTGGTAATGGAACTTGCGCCTGTTATTCTTGGGTTTAATTCTCCGAGATAAATTTCTTTCGTATCCTGGTCAATTAAAAAATCAAGTTCAAAGTATCCTTTGTAACCTTCTTTTTTTAATTGCTCGCCAAACATCTCTGTATACTCTCTTGCCTGCCTTCTGATGGAAGCAGTAAATGCGCCGGGATAAATTTCATTGCCGCACCATCCGCCTTTGTAAGGTGTGAGTTCCTTAAAGCCGACGAGTTCTGTCATCAAAGGAGCCACAATGGTGCCATGCCTTGTAACACATGCTTCAATGGCTGAACCCTTACAGTTGATCCGCTTCATAATTTTTACTTCTTTCTCTTTCGCGATTTCTTCAGCATATTTATTCCATTCTTCTTCATTCGAAATAAAAAATGTTGTATGCCCGGAGTCGCCAAATGGAGTCTGTATTACAAGATCATTGCCAAGGTGATGACTGATACTTTTTAGATGATTATAATTTTCAACTTTTGATAAAACGTTTGGAACACAGGGTACGCCTGCCTTTTCAGCTATCCGGTTTGTGTTCACTTTATTATCCATAAAGTTTCTCATTTCTGCTGAAGGGAAACATACTTCTAGTCCCAGGGACTTTGCAAGTTCTTCCGTTTTTGCATCGAACATCAGGAATAGAGCTTTACCATGATTTCCCCGGCTGCGGATATAATCAACGACTTCTTTATGTTCCAACAGGTAATTATTTATGTCTTCTATGCTTTGAAATTCTTCATGAGGCACTTCTTCCCTTGGTGTAAATACATTAGGATGCATGTGGTTGAAGCAATTGATATAGGTGATGAACTTGAATCCCTTTACCCATTCGTCTGCCCCAAGTAAATTAAAATTAGTGGCACTTATAAAATATACTGGTGTATCATTAGTATAAAAAAACCTGCGGATATCAGAGATGCCTTTGAGTTTTTTTGTTTTTGACAATACCATTTCTTTCCCGGGAGAAACAACCGTGGCTGATAGTTTTTGTTTTGTTTCTATGTTAGTATTTGTATCCATAATTATCTTTTTAAAAGTTTACAATTTTTTTTATTTCTCAATTGCCACGGCCTTCAGACCGTGAATTTCTATAGAGCGGGCGTCGGCTTTAGCCAAAATATTTTTTAAGCACTTACGATTTCTTTTTTATTCACCTGTCGCCGAACTTCTTTTTTTTCATGGCTCTTTCCATTACCGTTGTCTTCCTGTGATTTTATTAATAAGCTTTTACTTTCAATTTTTTCATTTGTTTCGTCCTTTAATGCTTCATCTTTGAAGACACGCAATCCAAGTTCCGGGCGGTATCCATGAATTTCTTTTACATCGAGGGCTAATAAAAAATTAAGTATCTCACTGGTCATTACCTGGCCAGGAACCAGTACCGGGAAGCCCGGTGGATAAGGAATGACGAATGAAGCCGAAATGATCTTTCTTCCTTTTTTCATCGTTGCATCACAATCCTGTAGCTTAATATACTCACAGGTATTTTCTTTGTATGCAAGAAAATATGCCTTGCGAATATTACCTCCCGGTATTCCCGCAACGGGCCTGAAAAAATCGTGATAATAGCTGAAGTCGGGTAATGGCGGCGTATCGTGCGTTAAGGAATGTATCTGCTCTTCCAGTATTTTAACTTCCTCGTTATTTAAAGATTGTGAATGGTTATCGAGTTGATCCGCGATGTTCAACAGGCTGCTGATTAAATAACTTACTGAACTTCGTGTAGTCCCAATGTTAGTCATTAACAAAACTGTATTTCGCGAGGTCTTATTTACCTGGATACTGAATTGATCCATCAGAAATTTATTCTTAAAAGTGTCTCCGTCAACGCCGGTCTTCCCGATGTATAAATTGATCTTGGTTGGGTCAAGCACAAACTCATCATTTTCCCATGCATTCTCCAGGCGTTTCCATCCTGTGTCGGCATGATAATATTCCTGTTGGCCAGATGTCCTGTATTCATCTGGTATAAGATCTTTAATAGTGAGCACGTCAAAATACTTACGCAGCTTGGGATGGTCGTTGATCTTTGCTCTTAGCAGCATAGCCATTTCAATGCTTTTTTCAACCAATTCAAAACCTTCAAATACCACTTGCCTGCGGCCAACATCCAGCGAAGCAAGTATCTGGTAATTTGCCGAAGTAGAAGTATGCGTCATGTAAGCTTCATGAAAACTACCTTCCACTTTTCTTTCAAACTCCTCATCATATATATGTATCATTGATCCCTGCCTGAAAGAAGAAAGTGTTTTATGAGTGGATTGGGTTGAATACACTCTCATCCTTACTTTTTCCGGATCAGGCATTCCCGGAATAATAATTACCCCGGTTTGTTTTTTTGCAAGTTCTGCATACTGTTTTTTATATGAATCTTTGTAAGAGTCGCTGCTATATTTTTCGCATAATTTATTGGCGACGAACATTGCGGTACGTTGCTTGTAGGTAGGTGTAAACGCTGCAAAAGCAAACCAGGCTTCATCCCATAAAAAGATCATATCCGGTTTAATGGCAAGAATTTCTTCCATCACTTTTTCAACATTGTACACAAGGCCATCGAAAGTACAATTAGTAAGGATCAACATTTTTACTTTATCGAGCCTTCCCAAATCTTTTAATTGCAGTAACTTATTTTTTATGCTGTTTAATGGAACTGCGCCATACATGGAATACTTTTCCAGGGGATAAGAATCAAGATAAACAACATTGGCGCCTGCTAAAACCATGGCGTAATGATGTGACTTATGACAATCCCTGTCAATAAGCACAAGATCGTCAGGTTCTACCAGTGCCTGCAGTACTATTTTGTTTGACGTAGATGTTCCGTTGGTGGAAAAAAATGTATGCCTTGATCCAAAGGCTTTGGCTGCCAGTTCCTGTGCTTTCTTCAAAGGACCTGTGGGTTGCAGTAAGGAGTCGAGCCCACCTGTTGTTGAAGATGTCTCTGCCAGGAATAAATTTCTTCCGTAGAATTCCCCGAAATCATCGATCCAGTTGGATTTAAAAACCGAGTTTCCTCTTGAAACCGGCATCGCATGAAAAACGCCGGTTGGCCTTTTGCTATACTCTTTAAGCGCTGTGTAAAAAGGCGTTTCGTACCTGTCTTTTATTCCGCGCAAAATGCTAAGATGGAGTTCCTGCAGGTCTTCCTTACGGTAGAAAATGCGGTTGAAGTTTTGAAGAACTTTGTCAGATAAGCCACTAACGGGGGTATCCGTAACATAGTAGGTATCCAGTTCAGGTCTTATTTTTCTTACTGCTTCTCCCAGCAGAACTCCCAGGTTTTCTTCGCTGTTGTTTTCGTAATTTAAATTCAACACCTGTGAAATAAATGGCTTGAGTGTATCATTGATATTTTTTGACTTGTATTTTACCCCATACCTGATCACACAAGCCTGAATATTGGAATTAAAAATAAGTGCGATCAGGCTGTCCTGAAATGATTTTGCAAAAACAGGTTTGTAAACAAAAAGATCTTTTTCATCCTGTATATTGCTTAGCTTTTCTTTTATTTCGTGTTCCTCTTTATAGGTGAGCTTATCAGTAATCAATACTTCAAAATATTTTTTCCTGTTTTGCTTGCCTGATGACAGGTCTTTTTTTTGCTGGTGGATTGACCCGATATGATCTAATGACCCGGGATTATGCCTGTAGTCCTCACTTACCATTAACCGGGTAATATCAGCAATAGCTTTCGAAAGAAGGACATATTCTTCCGTTTTCGCAAGGTTGTTTAATTCATTGACCGTATCAGTGCCCGGGAAAGCCCAATAAGGCTCAATAGATTTAAGGCTCTTAAGGTTTTTATCAATTAAAGCTTTTTTTTCATGGTGATCTTCGTGATGCTGCATTACGTCAAACGTCTGCTTCTTCAGGTCGGACCAGAGTTTCATTCTAAACTGGTTGATATTATAATGTTCATTACTCGCATGTTCCGTTTTACTTTTTTTTGCCATAGTGACTTCTTTTATTTTTTTACTTTTTTTCATAATCCATTTGTATTATCTGATACGGAAGTTTGAAGCACTTCAGTAATCTGGGCCATATTCATACGGGTTGGTTTTATCAACGGTCCAAGCTTATCGAGGTAAGGGAGTTTTTTATTTTTGTCATATACATTGAAATCTACATTTCTATCACGGAAGCTTTTGAGCGGCTGTCCTAAGCGGAGGATTCCGTTTTCACGGCTCCTGTCCACTCTTTCAATATCAATCTCGATAGGTATCATTTCTTCGCCGGTACTTGCCTGGTACAATACACGGCCATCGGGGCCGCATACGATGGAACGTCCCGTGCCTCCATCGCTAAGGCCATTTATATCGAATATATAACACTGATTCGTAGCCGCAGTTGCCTGTACAATTGACAATTCAATATCGCGGTCAATAGTACCTGTCAATGTGGGGTGAAGAATTACATCGACACCTTGCACAGCGAGTGTACGCGATGTTTCAGGAAACCACATATCGTAGCAAATAGTTATTCCAAAGCGCCCGATATCCGGTACATCGAAAATTAAAAATTCATCACCACCGGTTACGCCTGCTTCATAAGGATAAAAAGGAAACAACTTGTCATACCTGCCTGCAACTTCGCCTTTTGGATTAATGACCGTTGCGGTATTGAAAATTTTATGTTCTTTTCGCTGAAACATTGTTCCGGGTATCAGCCATATTCCATGTTTATGGGCGATTTCACAGAATTCGTTTTCCACGTCATTGGGAAATGTTTGCGCATGCGTTGTCAGTGGCCCGTAGGCACATAATTCACTGAACATAATCATCTGTACCCATGGGTAAACTGAAGTCAATACTTCAATTTTATGTTTCATCATTGGTACGTTACTGTGGCCCGCCGAAACGTGCATTTGAATTCCTGCTATTGAAAATGGTATCATAAAGTGGAGCCTCACCCCAACCCCTCTCCAAAGGAGAGGGAGAAAGAATTATAAGGCGTAAAATTTTAATTTGTTAGTTAATATATTTTTTAATGGTAAAAGTTATTTATAAATTTTTCCCAGTTCTTCTTCAATAATGTCGAGTCCTTCATTTAGAGTTTCATGCGATATTACGAGTGGGCTTAGTATTCTTATGACGTTCTTATAGGTACCTGCATTAATCATTAAAAGCCCTCTTTGTAAACAAGCATGAACTAATGCGGTTACTAATTCTCCATCAGGTTGAGATGGGTCATTATTTTTCACAAACTCTACAGCCTGCATCGCGCCTAAACCCCGTACATCTCCAATGCAGGAAAATTTTTCTTTCATTTGCAAAAACCTGCTTTTAACAATGTTGCTTATTTCTATAGCCTTTTCATTTAGGTTTTCTTTTTGCATAAAATCAATGGTCGCAAGTGATGCAGCGCAACATACAGGATTGCCCAAGTAAGTGCCACCTATTGTGCCGGCTAATGCAGCATCCATAATTTTTTGTTTGCCAATGACTGCACCAATTGGCATTCCAGAGCCCATAGATTTTGCCCATGTGGAAATATCAGGTATTACATCATAATGTTGATATGCGGCCCATTTGCCGGTACGGCAAAAACCACTTTGCACTTCATCGAATATTAATACTATGCCGTACTTATCGCAGAATTTCCGCAGGCCTTCCACATATTTTTTTTGGGCGACATTAAAGCCACCTTCACCTTGTACTAATTCTATAATGATTGCTGCAATATTATCGGGAGCTACCATTGAATGAGTTGCATTTTCCAATCTTTGTAATTCCTGGTTAATAAATTCATCTTTAGTTAATCCATTGCCGAAATGATAATAATCGGGAAATGGCAAGCGATAAACTTCCGGAGCAAACGGGCCGCAGTTTGTTTTATAATTAATTTTTGAAGTAAGCGTCATCGCCATCATACTTCTGCCATGAAAGGCTTCCGTAAAACAAATGACTGCGGAACGCTTGGTTGCCTGCCGGGCAATTTTAATTGCGTTCTCCACAGATTCGGCGCCGGTATTGGTTAGCATTACTTTTGTTGCGTCGCCATGCGGAAAAATCGCAGCAAGTTTTTCGCACAACTCAATGTAGACTTCATAGGTAGAAACATGAAAGCAGGAATGTAAAAATTTCTCCGCCTGCTCCTGTATCGCTTTCACGACAGGTTCCGGGCAATGACCTGCATTCACAACGCCAATGCCCCCCGCAAAATCGATTAATTGATTTCCATCTGCATCGGTGATAATACCCTCCTCAGCACTTACGATTGTTGTAGGGCAAAATATGCCAACACCATTGGCTACTATTTCTTTTCTACGTTTTAATAGAGATTTTGTTTTCTGAAAATCAAGGTTTTTTTTATCTAAAGTATTTGTGTGAGAATTCATAAATAAAAAAGGAGCATTTTAATGAAGCTTGGGGGCTCCTGGTTTGGATGACTAATAAAACGATTGCTCCTGATAGCCAGAATATAGCCATTTTATGCCGGTATAAAAAATAAAAATTTAATTGAAGAATGTATTGCATCGGTGTTGAGACGACGGAGGGAATAGATTTTATTTTCTATAATAAATAAACTGTATGAACATGGGCATTACAATGCTTTATTATCCATAAGGAAAATTTGAATATTTTTACCGGGTTATCAATTCATCCTTTTTAATTATATTAACAAAATGCAATGCGTGCGCAGTAACATTAATTCCAAATGCATATCAAAAAAAATAAATCATCTATGAAATTTAATGACGCAACCAAAGAGGAAATTGAGATTATGATGCAAAAAGCATGGGATGCTTTTCATGTATATCGCAAACTAAGCTTGAAACAACGTTCTGCTTTCATGAAAGCAATAGCTGTTGAACTGGAAGCGTGTGGAGATGAACTTATTCATATCGCGATGCAGGAAACCAATCTACCTGAGCCACGATTGAGAAACGAACGTGCAAGAACCATTTTTCAATTGAACAGTTACGCGGATGCATGTGAAAAAGGGGAGTGGCTGGAAGCAAGAATTGATACCGCTTTACCTGAACGAACTCCACCTAGGCCGGACATACGAAAAATGTTGGTGCCACTTGGGCCTGTTGTTGTTTTTGGTGCAAGTAACTTTCCTTTTGCCTATTCTACCGCCGGCGGTGATACTGCGTGTGCATTTGCTGCGGGTTGTGCTGTGATTGTAAAAGCGCATCCTGCTCATGCACAGACCAGTGAAATTGTTGCGGGTGCCATATTAAAAGCGGCGGCAAATAATAACTTACCCGACGGCATTTTTACACACGTTCATGGTAATTCTTTTGAAACAGGACAGGCGCTGGTAATGCATAAGTATACAAAAGCTGTTGGCTTTACAGGCTCAACGTCGGGAGGAAAAGCCCTCTTCGATCTTGCAAATAAAAGAGACGAACCCATTCCTGTATTTGCAGAAATGGGCAGCATAAATCCTGTTTTTTTATTGCCAGAAAAGTTAACACAATCGGCGGCTGATGTTGCTAAAGCGTATGCCGGCTCCATTACTTTAAGTGTTGGGCAATTTTGCACCAATCCTGGTTTAATTATTGGCCTCGATGGCGATGCTTTGAATGAATTTATAAGCGCTCTTGGAAGAGAAATAAAACAGTTGTCACCTGCAACGATGCTTCACCCCGGTATTTACAAAAGTTATGTGGAGAAAAGGGCGAATGCATTATCGCAGGAAGACGTAGAAACCATTTCGGTGTCCACAATAGACGCAGTTGAGAACCAGGGAGCGCCTACTATCGCATCCGCGAGTGGCCAGGCTTTTTTGAATAATCCTGTTCTTCATAAAGAAGTGTTTGGGCCTTATTCAATTATTATTCGCTGTAAGGACATGGCAGAAATGACAGAAGTGGCGAAGCATTGTGAAGGTCAATTGACAGCCACGTTCATGGCAACCGAAAATGATATTTTAGAAAATGAAGAATTGGTTGAATCTGTAAAAAATATTTGTGGCCGGTTTATTTTAAATGGAGTTCCTACAGGCGTTGAAGTTTGCCTTAGTATGCAACACGGAGGCCCATACCCTGCGACAACGGATTCAAGATTTACAGCGGTAGGTGCAGATGGCATCAAGCGTTTTGCAAGGCCCATTTCATTTCAAAATTGGGCTGACATATTATTGCCTGATGAACTAAAAAATACAAATCCGCTGGATATATGGAGAACAGTTAATAACGAGGTAACTAAAGCAGCAGTAAAAATGTAAATAGTTATTATCACCTGAAAAGGAGTAACAAATTTCGTACTTGAAATTATAGCCGTTTTATTTGCCCCACGATTCAACGTTAGTTCTTGCAGAGGGAACGATGGAGTAATCATCAAACGATCCGGCTAAAAATTTATAATATGCGGTTATTGCGATCATGGCGGCATTGTCCGTGCAATATTCAAAGGCAGGAATGAATGTTTTCCAGCCTTCCTCTTTTCCCATTGTTTCAAAAGCATCTCGGAGTTCACTGTTTGCACTCACACCACCCGCTATGCATATTTCTTTTATGTCATATTCTTGGGAAGCCTTTTTTAATTTATTCAATAAAATTGAAACGATGCGTGATTGAATGGAAGCGCAAATATCTGCAAGGTTTTCTTCCACAAACTTTTCATTCTTCAGTTTTTCATCTCTTATAAAATAAAGAATTGCCGTTTTCAAGCCACTGAAACTAAAATCCAGGCCTTCAATTTTCGGTTCAGGAAAGCTATATTTATTTGGATTGCCACCTTTGGCGTATTTATCAATCAAAGGGCCTCCCGGGTAGGGTAGCCCTATAATTTTTGCTGACTTATCAAACGCCTCGCCTGCAGCATCGTCACGCGTTTGGCCTAGTACTTTTAGCTGTAAATAATCAGTACATAATATTATCTGCGTATGGCCACCACTTACCGTAAGACACAAAAATGGAAATGTGGGCTTAGATTTTTCTGATGATGGTGATTGGATAAGATTGGCCAATACATGCCCTTTCATGTGATCAATTCCTATCAAGGGTTTATTACAAGACAACGCAAGGGATTTTGCAAAACCGGCGCCGACTAATAATGCTCCCAACAGCCCGGGTGATTGAGTAAATGCAAATGCATCTATTTCTTCAATGGTTATTCCTGAGTGCTTTAAAGCTTCATCTACTACCGGCACAATTGCCTGTAAATGTGCCCTGGAAGCAAGTTCGGGAACAACGCCGCCGTATTGCTCATGGATTTTTTGACTGAAAATA
>JBBSBD010000227.1:0-10071 GCA_038251675.1 Chitinophagales bacterium
GCGCTGGGTCCCATGCAGTTTTACCCGTTAATGGATTATTGAGATGCCAGCTCAATGTAACCACACCGCCACGATCATAAATGTCACGTATATACGATTTCATCTTATCGAATGGCACACTATCAATATTTACAGGTTGATTCATCTCGAGACGCCCCAATTCGAAACCATATACCGCAGGGTAATCACCGGTAACTTCTTTTACATCACTTCGCCCGGCAACATATTTCCAACCTACTCCATAAGCCAGGTCGTCCTGATGGCCAAACATGGTTCCTCTAAGTTGAAGTGTTTTTAAGTTGTGGTAAAGGCTAATTGTTTCTGCGGTAGCATTTTTATCAACAGGCAAATCGTTTTCGTAATTATTCCTGCTCAACTTATTCTTTGCAGAATCAACAACAGACCACGTGCTTTTATCAACATTAAATACAGAATTTAAACCTTGCTCTTCCATTGGCGGGTCACCTATGTATTGATCGCCGGCTTTCCAAAACGTTTGGCCCTTAATAGGTTTAGCAAGGCCGCCGTAAGCCCAAAAATTTACGCCGCCCAAAGCACCATTGCCATATTTATTTTTTACCAATTCAGTAAATATTCTATTATAAAAACTATCCCTCAGTGAAGTTGATTCATCAATATCAAAAGAATTGGTATTTCTTGGCAAACCAAATTCTTCAATTACTATGGGCTTATTAAGTTTCCTTGCCACATTCTCGTGAGCATAAATGTATTGGAGTGATTTAGAAAAAACAGCATCGATTCCACCTGCAACATCATTTCCTTTAAACCAGTTCCAGTTTTTAGGCCATACGTGAATGGTGAGATAATCTACATTTTTATCGTCGTGAATTTTTTCAAATACGTCGAGATTTTCTGTTCCCATATACCCCTCAACGCCTATTGTTACCAGATGATTTGAATCCTTCGATTTTATAAAAGAGGCTGCTTTGTTTATGAAATTCTCATAAGAGTTTATTGAAGATGCTCTCATTGGCCGCGGTTCATTGGCCAGTTCCCAGGCCATTATTGCAGGATCATCTTTGTACCTCTTTTTAGAGATAGAATTGGTGCGATTAATTATGTAATCAGCCTGCCTGAAATAATCGTCCATACATTTTTCACAATCATAAAATTTACTGATAACATTCCCAAGTTCAATCCAGTTAAATTTTTTTCTAAATATTGAATCTTCAATCAGCCCATTCCATTTTAAGTATTGAAGAAAACCCCCGCTCCATTCCCAGTTGTTGCTCAGGTAAATAACTGCTTTCATATTTCGTTTACCCATTTCATTGAGTAACACATCAAGGCCTCTTAAAATTTTGGGATCAAATATACCTTCATCAGTTTGCAAAGGAGGCCCTATTCTTTCAACACCGTTCACCAGGCCTTTTCCTTCGGCGCCTGCAACAAGCCGAAGATTTGTAATTCCATGCTGCTGCAGGAAATCAAGCTCTTTTCTCAATCTTCCAATTCCTCTTTTTTTATCTTTCTCAAGAGCAAGCAATTCGCCATACCAATAGTTGGTCCCAATATAATAATTGGGATTATCGTTTAAAAAAAACCGGTGGTCTTTAACGGAAACAAAAGAGGATTGTGCATTTGATGACTTGAAGGCTGTCAATAGGAATAATATCAAAAAAATGTCTGTCTTCATATTGTCATTACTAATGCTCCCGTAAATAATCGTCGATAGGCACTGTGCATATTTATCTTTTGATATTTTTCTTCAAGCACTTCGAAATTATTGATGGCTTAAAAGACCGGAAGCGGAAATTCCATAAATTGAATATCTATAATATTATTTCCATCGGGAATGCGTACATTAGTTTTTATAAAAGTGTCGGAATTAATTTTGATGGATAGTAGATGTTGGCAACTAAATAATGAGATCAAAGCCTTCAATATGTTGAAGCATGGATATCTTCTCATAATTTCAATCCTTTCGGCCTCAAATCTATCTAAAATTATTACACAATAGCGGTACTTTTTTATCTAATGGTTATATTTAATTAGTTTTAACTAAATTTAGATTATTTGAAATTCTATGTTTAAAGCTGTTCCATGTTAAACCCGGTTGTTTGCGGTAGCTAATACTTTATTGATATTACTATAGCATTATTTAGCCAAATTTTAAAAAAATGATGACCAAAATTTTAAGAGAAATCACTCCACTCACCCAGAGCGATTGCTTCTCACTGTTTTCCCGTAGCAAACGAGACTTTGATTTTCCTTTACATTTTCACGAGGAGTTTGAGTTAAATTTTATTAGAAATGCAGGAGGTGCAAAAAGAATAATTGGTGATCATGTGGAGGAAATAGGCGATACTGAATTGGTACTTGTGGGACCGAATTTACAGCACGGCTGGTTTACACATAAATGCAATGGGAAACTTATTAAAGAAATAACCATACAATTTCATCGTGACTTATTTGATGAGAAGTTTTTGAAAAGGAATCAAATGAGTTTTATCAGAACGCTATTTCAGCGTTCGGCAAGAGGCGTGTTATTCACGAATGCAACGGCGTTATCCATAATGCCCCGCTTAAAGCAATTGCCACAGAAACATGGATTTGATTCCGTTCTGGAACTGATGTCCATTCTTCATGATCTCTCCACGTCGAGAAATATCAGAACCCTTTCCGATACTTCATTTAATAAAGAAACAGCTTCATATAACAGCCGGAGAATAGAAAAGATAATGGCTTATGTAAATGCCAACTTTAATCAAAATATTACCCTGAACGACGCTGCAAAAATCGCCGGAATGACCGAAGTCTCCTTAAGTCGTTTTTTTAGGTTAAGAACAGGAAAAACTTTTGTCGATACTTTAAATGAAGTGCGGCTAGGTCACGCATCTCGTATGCTTATAGATACAACTGATAGTATCAACGAAGTGGCCTATAAGTGCGGTTTTAATAATATGTCAAATTTCAACAGGATTTTCAAAAAGAAAAAAGACAGCACACCAAAAGAATTCCGGTATTCTTATACTTCCACTGGCATACGAACATTTGTTTGATCTTGACAAAAAATATGTAAACTAAAGAATATTTATACGGTGTTTGAGCCAGAACAGACCTATAATTTTGTTATACAGATTTTCGAAAACTCTCATTTTTTTGTGGAAAAAAAGAAGAGATACTTTAATAAAAGCAATCTGCAGGCAGGGGAGAAAAAGTTTTATTTACATTTTAGCAAAGGTGTATAATTTATATATACTATACAGTCATCGGCCCACCATAAGTTATTAGTTTTTAAGCATCTAAAAAGATTCTGACAAAGGGCAATTTATCGCTTTACAGTGCGTTTATAATATTGTTCCTTGAGATTCAAATTTATCCTGAAACCGATTCTGTTCTCGATAATTCCAAGTTAATCATAATCCAATACAGCTAACTTAACCGTAGCCATCCATGAAACAAAAAAAAGTAAAAACCACTGTATTGTTTGTAAGCAACAATGCTAAAGCGCCAAAACCGGTGCAGATTTCAAGCCAATTGATTTTAAACTGGAAAAAATATGTGGCAGTATTGTGCCTGGTATTTCTTTCGTTGATTGGTACCATCGTGTATTTATCATCAAGCAATATTCAGCAACTTAAACTGAAGGCTGTACTTTCTAAAAAAATTCAATCAATGCATGCTTTGTTTGCGCAGGTTGATACAAGTGCATTAAAGGAAAAATTTACGAAAATTGATAAAGACCTTTCGACTATAAATGGTTACCTAAAAGCCAGGGGAATACAGCCTATATCTAAAGAGGCTCAGGGAGGCGAGTCCGACAGTGACATCCTATCTACCGAAGAAATTAGTGATTTTTATGACAATTATCTAAACCGCGTAATTTATAACATATCATACACGCCCTTAGGTGCACCATATCCCGGCGTTATTACTTCCACTTTTGGACACCGTGAAAACCCATTTGGGGGCTCAAATGTTGAAACCCACAAAGGCCTCGATATTAAAGGTCCGATGGGAGCTCCCGTAAAAGCTATGGCAAAAGGCGAGGTAGCATTTGCGGGCCAAAGGGGTGGGTTTGGCAACTGTATTATTTTAAAGCATGGTAATGGATTCGAAACTCTTTATGGGCATTTATCAAAAATTTTAGTAAGTTCGGGGCAGAAAATAGAAATTGGGCAACAGATTGGCAAAATAGGTTCCACCGGAAGATCAACCGGCCCGCATTTACATTACGAGGTGCATAAAAATGGACAAAAAATTAATCCTGAATCTTTTTTAACTCTTAATTGATATGTTTAAAAAAACCAACAAACAGCCGTTAGAAATTAATCAACAGGAAATCTCCACCATAATAGGCGATGGATACACCTTTACCGGTGAAATACAAGGTTCAACCGTTATAAGAATCGAAGGAAAAGTAATCGGGAATGTAAGTGTTACCGGTGGCGTAATCTTAGGCGAAAGCGGTGATATCGAAGGTGACATCACTACAGATTCGGCTATTATTTATGGCACTGTAACTGGTAATATTCAATCGGGCCAGCTTGAAATAAAAAAGACGGGCGAAGTAAATGGGGATATTACAACCGATACGTTGGAAATCGAATTGGGTGCCCAATACAACGGAAAACTGAATATGCACAAGCCAAAACAGCAAGCTGTTTTAATGGAAGCTTCATAGCCTTTTGCGATTGCGCAAAGATCGCCAGTTATTAATTATCCTCTTATCGATTGGACGATATCAATTGCCTGCTTTGTAAGAGCTTCAATTTTTGCATAGTCTTTTTGTTCGAGCAGTTGCTTGCTTACTAACTTGCTTCCCATACCTACCGCGCAAACTCCCGCTTTGAACCAGCTTGCAATATTGTCTTTATCAAGATCGACACCGCCTGTAGGCATGAACAATAAATCCGGAAACAATTCTTTTATCGAGCTCATAAAAGCAGGCCCGAGAATATTTCCCGGAAAAAGCTTGACCATTTTTGCACCCAAATTTTCTGCACGGATAATTTCAGAAGGTGTCATACAGCCAGGTACCCAAAGCATATTTTTTTTATCAGCGACTTCTGCAACCTCCTCAATAAGCCCTGGACAAATTATGTAATCGGTACCTGCATCAATAAATGTTTGTGCCATATTACCATTTTTAATGGTTCCCACACCCAGGTACATTCCCTTCAGCTCATTGTCGCACACTTTACGCATTTCTTTGAAATTATATAAAGCTGCTTCACCACGATTAGTATATTCGACAGCTCTTATACCGGCTTTATACAACGCTCGTAAGACTTCTATACTTACTTCAGTATCCCTATAAAAATAAAGAGGTAGTATGCCTTGCCGGGGAATTAGCTTTAATAATTCGTTTTTCATGTCCATAAAATATGTTTACAAATTGAGCAATGTTATCGGAATTATGGCAACATGCCATATTTTTTTATGCAACCGTTTCCGCATATTTTCCAATAATTATTTATATAATCTTGTTGCTTCGCGAAATATAAAAGAAATTCCGCTAAATTGTTTGAACTATAAAATCTCTTCAAATTAAAAGATTAAATCATTATGGCAAAAAAAGTTGTAACACTTGGAGAAATAATGCTTCGTTTATCCACGCCGGATTTTAAAAGATTTGTACAGGCGGATAGTTTTGATGTTACTTACGGTGGCGGAGAAGCGAATGTTGCCGCAGCCCTTTGTAATTACGGCTTACAGGGAACTTTTGTTTCTAAAGTACCCGATAATCCAATAGGCCAATCGGCGATCAATCATTTAAGGCGTTACGGTGTCGATACACAATTCGTCGCACGTGGCGGAGAAAGATTGGGTATTTACTTTTTAGAAACAGGAGCCTCTATGAGAGCATCCCAGGTAGTTTACGATCGTGCCCATGCCGCCATTTCCGAAGCAGATATTTCTGATTTTGATTTTGATAAAATATTTGACGGAGCAGATTGGTTTCATACAACCGGAATTACGCCTGCGTTAAGTGACAAGGCCGCGGCACTCACAGAAGCAGCGTTAAAAATTGCAAAACAAAAAGGTATCACCACAAGCATTGATCTCAACTATAGAAAAAAACTATGGAGTAAAGAGAAGGCAAAGGAAGTGATGACTAAGCTCTGCAAATACGTTGATGTATGTATAGGAAATGAAGAAGATGCAGAAACGACCTTAGGATTTAAAAGTAAAGGCTCGGATGTTACTAAAGGAGAATTAAATCTTGACGGCTACAAAGATGTATTTCAGCAAATGAAAGAAAAATTTGGTTTCAAATACATTGCCTCTACATTGAGAGAAAGCCACAGCGCATCGGATAACGGCTGGAGCGCTTTGGTATATGATGGAAAAGATTTTTATCATTCAAAGCAGTACGAAGTGCGGATAATTGACCGCGTAGGAAGCGGCGATTCTTTCGCAAGTGGTTTTATTTACGGTTTGATTACCGGTATGGAAATGAAAGATGCTGCAGAATTTGGTGTTGCAGCTTCCGCTATGAAGCATACGATCCCTGGCGATTTAAATCATGCTACACTCAGCGATGTGAAAGGATTGATGAAAGGTGATGCAAGCGGCAGAGTACAACGATAATTAGTATGTTAACCAATACCTGAATTCATAAATTGAAGTGACCGTCATTTAGAAATAAATTAATTATGGAAGTTTCGACTAAAGCAGTCGGGGATTCGCTCCTGAAAAGCAACCTTACTCCTGTTTTGCAGGGAAGACAACTTCCACAACGCCTGGTGTCAATAGATGTCTTTAGAGCCATTACCATGTTTTTTATGATTTTCGTGAATGACGTGAGCGGCGTAAAAAATATTCCTGAGTGGATAGAACATGTGAGTGCAAATGCCGATGGTCTTGGCTTTGCCGACACCATTTTCCCCATTTTTCTTTTCATAGTAGGTTTGTCTCTTCCTTTTGCATTGATTAAAAGAATAAAAAGACAAGATTCATTTTACAGCATTGCGATCTATATTTTTACCCGTTCATTTGCACTGTTAGTGATGGGCTTTTTTCACGTGAATATGGAAAGTTATAATAGTGCAGCAATTTTACCCGAAGCGGTATGGGAAATATGCATAACCATTTCTTTTTTTCTGATCTGGATCGATTACCCGGATACAATTAAGAAGCCATTGAAGTATTTGCTGCAAGGGGCTGGCATATTGATTTTATTATTGATGGCTTACTTGTATAAGGGAGGCGAGCCCGCAGCACCCGTTGGTCTCAGGCCATATTGGTGGGGTATTTTAGGTATCATTGGATGGTCTTATCTTGTTTGCGCTTTAATCTGCCTGTTATCCAAAGGGAATTTTTGGGTGCAGCTATTCGCCTTTGTTTTATTCATGGGTATCAATATCGCTTATCATACGGGTATTTTAAAATTCTCAATATTTCTTATTGGCAATGCTGCGTCTGTATCGTTAACAATGGCAGGAGTAGTAATCTCTCTTTTGTATAAAGAATTAGCGGGCAAAGGCAGAGATAAGTTGTTATGGATTTTGTTCACAATATTGGGGATTATCATGATATTATTCGGATTATTTATAAGACCCTACGCAGCCGGTATTTCCAAAATACGTGCGACTCCCGCATGGGTAGCCATCTGCATTGGTATTGGCATATTGGTTTTTGAATTACTTATTTACTTTATTGATATGAAAGGTAGGCAGAACTTGTTTAAGGTTATACGTCCCGCCGGCACTAGTACGCTCACTACCTATTTAATTCCTTATCTCCTATATTCCGTTTATTCTTTGATTGGGTTTCGCTACCCGCTCCTTTTTAGCGAGGGCATTGGCGGGATTATCCGTTCATTCATCATAGCCTTCTTTGTAATATGGATCGCCGGTTTACTAGAGAAAAGAAAAATCAGGCTGCAGATTTAAGGACTAATTTAGCCTCTTAGTTTCTACGCAAGGATTATCAACTTATTTTTTAATAACTCCAGTAAGAACATTTATCAAATATTATCGATTTAATATGAACTATACTTTTTTACCATAAAAAATTTATCGATTATTCCTCATAAAATATGGAAGGATTGTTTCGATGTTGTAACTTTTTTTTAAAAAAAATATTTTACATTTGGTTAACTCACATCATTCCATGATATCAACCGAACCCAAATTAACTGATGATAATTTATTGCTGGAGCAAGTAAGTTGCGGTGATAAAAAATCGTTTGATATTCTGTTCGACAGGTACTGGGAAAGCTCACTGGACAATGCTTACAAAAGGACCAAAGACCTTGATGCAGCAAAGGATATAGTCCAGGAAATCTTTACGCAGATATGGATAAACCGGGAAACACAAATAGATAATTTACCTGCTTATTTAAGCGTTTCCATTCGCAACAGGGTGGTTAAATTTTTTGCAAAACAAAAATCTATTCACCCATTCTTTGATGCTCTCGATAACATTTCGGAAAGATCTTCACAAGCAGATGCTCAACTATTATGGAAAGAATTTTTACAATCCTACGAACATCTTCTTGACTCTTTACCCTCAAAGAGGAGAGATATTTTTCAACTGCGGATGCAGGATGGGCTTCCCACCAAAGTTATAGCTACGCAATTAGGCATCGCCAGAAAGACCGTACAAAACCAACTGGGCAAGGCAATTGAAACTTTAAAGGTTTCACTAATACGCCTTTTTACAATTGGGATACTACTCGGAATTTTAGCCTCTTAATTTTTTTTTGAAAAAAGTTTTATCTTGAGTGGGACTTTTCTGTTTTTTCAGGTCATCTATGTGAGCCAATAGCTTTAAGAACATAAATGGACAAAAATTATTTTATCAAACTGCTGCAGAAGTACCTTAATGGCAACGCTACTGAAGAGGAGAGTCAATTCGTTGAAAAGTATTACAACCTCTTTCAAAATGACCCTGGTGTGCTGGATTCATTGGATCGAGATGAAAAAAAAGCATTCAAAAATAATTTACGGGATGAGGTATGGTACAACATTTCTAAACTCGCTCCTCAAGCCGAAAAAGCAAGACTAATTAGTTTCAGGTATATAAAGGTTGCGGCCGCAGCGGTTCTTGCAATAGCATTTATATCAAGCTTATATTTTCTTCAAAAAAAACCTTCCAATAACTCATCGGCGAAAACCATAACAAAGAATACCAAAGTAGAATCTAAAAAAAACCGGGTTATTTTTCTTCCTGATGGTAGCACCGTTATCCTCAGCCAGGGAAGCAAGTTGAATTATCCATCCACTTTCGATGGTATGGCTACACGTGAGGTATATCTTGAGGGCCAGGCATTTTTTGATATCAGGCACAATAAGCAAAGACCTTTTATTGTACATACCGGCAATTTGCAGACTAAAGTATTGGGAACTGCCTTCAACATCAAAGCTATGCCTGGCGAAGATGATATTGTTGTAACGGTAAAGCGGGGAAGAGTAAGTGTTAATGATGAAAATAAATTGCTGGGAATTATTACTCCCAATCAACAAATTACTTATGCAAAATCCAAAGTAAAATCTTTAGTGCAAACCGTTAAGAATGAAAGCTATTTAACCTGGAAGCAGGAAGATTTACTTATTGATAACCTCACCATCTCTGAGGCTGCAAAACTTATGGAAGACAGGTATAATGTGAAAATAGTAATTAATAATCCCGAGATTGAATCATTACGTTTCACAACCACTTTTTCTAAAAATGCCACGCTGGAAGAAACATTGAACAGCATTTGTCTCTTCAATGGATTAGTTTATGACTACAATAAGAAAAAGTCAATTGTAAATATTACACCTTAAATAAGAAATCAATAAACCAAAAAAAATCTGATTATGACAAAGCAACGCTCCCTTAAAAAAGATGATCCCGGGCTGGTAAAACTGGAATAACAAAAAGCCTCTGAAAATTATTTCAGAGGCTATGATCTTGCAAGAGCTGACTGCAATCGGCTCTGTGCGATGTTTTAAATACACTCGTAAACGAGTTCCTTATTAACTTAAAACTTCTCAAATTTATGAATCTTCCATCATTAACCGGGGAATTCCATAATTTTTTCAAATCAACTGTTAAGAAGAAATTTCCCTTTGAAAAATCAATCATAAACTACATTATGAGAATTGGAATAGTAAC
>JBBSBD010000228.1:0-10056 GCA_038251675.1 Chitinophagales bacterium
AACGGGTCATAACTATTTATTGAATGATTCAGTAAGAACATATCAAGGTCTCCATCTTTATCATAATCAAAAAATACAGCCATGGTAGATTGTGTGCCCGGCGCATCCAGCCCATATTCTTTTGCCATATTTTTAAAAACAGGTACGCTGTCTTTATTCAATCCCTGGTTTATAAATAATTCATTTGACAGCTTAGACGAATCACTAAACTTACCGCTATGGCATACATACACATCCATTAAGCCATCGCCATTTACATCGGCAACGCATACACCCGTGCTCCAGGTACCATTGCCGGCAACGCCTGCAGTTGAGGTAATGTCGTCAAATTGAAAGTCCTTTTTATTAATGAATAACTTATTGGGAACAGCATTACCAGAAATAAAAATATCATCCCACCCATCGTTATTAAAATCACCAACGCCTACGCCATGACCGTTATAGAGGTATTCATAATTCATTATATGCAGTGAATCATTTTCAGGGATGGTATTGGTAAAGTTTACGCCTGTTTTATCGGCAGGCATTAAGGTAAATAAAGTGGAAGATGGTTTGTTGTTATTGCAACTAAAGAGGAGGATGAAGAAGAATGGCCTCACCCCAACCTCCCGAAAAATCGGGACAGGCTCTCTCCAGGGGAGAGGGACAAGGCTTTGGAATAAAAGACTTAGAAAATTTTTAATAGACTGATTCATCATTTATAATTTATCCAACTCAATATTCTCATCACCATCTTCATAAGGGACATACAACATTAATAACGTCATCATTTCCTGGTCGCTGCGCATATCACCTTCGGACGTAATGATCTTTGGCGGGCTGTTAGGATTAAATGGATTGTTGGCTGTATTATCATAAGATGTTTCTATAACTAATTTCGACCCTATCGGGATAAGCACCGGCTTTTTAAACCTATAAATTTCCTGCCACCTGAAATCCCATGCAGGAATATTCACTAAAGGAATGGTATCCTTATTTCTACCAAACACAGTATAGGCTTTAAATGACTGGCCAAGCAGGTGCATGTGAGGCCACACATAAAACACCGATTCGTTTTCTTTTGGATTTACAATTTCCAGTTTGTATGTGGAAATTTTATTTGCAGGAATGTAATGAAATTCCGGTTCAATATCCTTTGCGCCTATGCCACCACTCCCGAGACTTATCACTTTAATTTTTCTTTTTACAGGAGTTTTTGTGAAAAATAAATTTATGCCCGACATGCTTTCTGCTTCTTTTGCCGAAGGCGAATAATGTATAGTAAGTAATATCACACCTCGCTTTGGCATTATCCATCCGAAGCCTTACGGATATTTTACATACGAAGTGCCGGGGATCCATCCGCCATAGTACTCTATAGTTTTCTTGTAGGGAAAGTACTGCGAATATTTTGTTCTGTCATCATCAGTCAGGTTAATGAGATCAGCGGTTTTATAAATATCAATACTATCAGGCACAGCATGTACGGCATAGTTTGCATGGTGAATAAGTTTTTTATTGGTACTAAAAAACTCAACAGCTTCTACATTATATTCCTGTGGCAATTCAAAAGGGATCTTGAATACGATAAATCTTTCTTTATTATCGTCCAGCACTTTATAAGCGTCTTTCACTTTTAACGTAAGATCCGGTTCGCGGGTAAAGGTGGTATTCTCCAGCGTTTCAATTTTATAATCAGGCTTTTCACCTTTTGGCGCACCTGTCCTTACCCATTCGGTAATTTTTTTTATTTGCTCATCAGATAAAGAACGGTCGTTTGCAAAATGCGTATAGGTGTCATCAGCTTTCCAGGGAGGCATGTACTTGCTTTTTACAACATTAGCGATAAAACTTGCACGCTTTGCTACATCTTCATAGGTTAACAAATTGAAAGGAGCGGATTCATTAGGCTTGTGGCAATTCGCACATTTTGATTGTATAAGCGGACCAATATCTTTATTGAAAGTTACAGACTGCGCACTAAGTAAATAACAGGGAAGCAACAGAGACAGAATTAAAAATATTCGCATTCTAAAAATCATTGATTATGCAACCTATGGGTTTAGTAAAAGGAATCGAAGGCTTGTTATTAATAAAATTATGCAGTGCCACATCAAGGTAATAATTCGAAACATGACTTCGTGTTTTGCCTAATGAAACCATCCAGTCATCAATAGCTCCCTTATAAACCAGGACGCCATCTTTATTATCGATAACCAAAACTTCAGGAGTGGCCCTCCCTCCAAGATAATGAGTTAACTGCATTGATGTGTCCCGCAGCAGCCTCCACGAAGGCATGTAATTTTTTTGAAAATCCTTCACATCATCTTCTTCAAAACTCCCTGGAATAAGTCCAACAAAATCTGCTTCCTGCAGGTATTTATTTTTTATCGCTACCAGCTTTGTGGAGTAATTTTTACATATAGGGCATTCCGGCGAAAGCAATGCAATTACCAAAATACCCTTTCCAGCTTGATTTAAATGTGCGACAGATTCTCCCGGCATCAATAATGAAAACGAAGAGATTGAATCTATACTAAACGCTCTTTTTTCAAGGGGCAGATATCCCTGGCAAAAAACACGCAGGCCCTGCGCAAGTATTATTACAAATAGAAATATTTTTTTGTTCATCTATAAAATTACAATACTCCGGCCTTGTTGCCGGAGTATTGCGTTTAAGTGGTTTGTCAATTATCTATTTTTTATCCCACCATACCCGGCCAGAAATATCCGCAGGGCCTGAGCCATAGTCAGGATTAGATGCCATTTCCGTAAATGCAGCATTTATATTTTCGTAATTAATATCGGTTGAAGGTGGTAAAGTTCTTGGTGCTCTTCTTGGTATGGCCAATTCTGCTCCATTGTAAAGCAGTTTTTCCATCATTAAAGTGGTAGTGTTATTGGGCATACCGGTTCTTTTTACCAAAGCCCAGGCTTCATTTGGTTCTTTAAAGAAGTTAATAAAAGCCTGAGATGCGATCTGGCCTAATCCTGTAGCAGTATTGTATTTTACCGCGGGCATAGCAAGATAGTTATCAATCTCCGTTTGTGTAGGAGCAGCGACCTGCATACCAAGCCCGGTTTCAATATAATAGTCCAGGAACATTCCATCTGTTGCCATCTTTCCATAGTATTCAATAGATGCTTGAACTCCGTTATTATACCAGGTAGCAGGGTCATCGCCTTTCATTCCGGAATAACTAAGTTCAGCAAGCATGAAACAATAATCAGCATACGTAATTAATGGAATATACTGCACCCCTGTACCTCCGTTGAAGGCCACTTGGAATATCCTGGGATTGATATTACTTAAGGTATCAAGGTTAACTTTTCCCGATCCCTTGGTAATTTGCTTTGTGGTATAGTACTTTAATTTAATCGCAGCATCAGCAGAAGAATCGGGGCTTGCGAAACTACCTACATAACGTTGGTTAGCAAATACCGCGTCGGTTGATAAAACGCCTTGTGCTTTGGCAAGATCAAAATTTTCCTGGCTGTATGTGTTTTTTGTAAAAAAATCACGCGTTCTTGGATCAGCGTTGTTTACCATAAAAGTTGTCATTGCCCTTGGAGCCCTTAAACCATCGGGATTCCAGTTTCCACCGGATGTATATGAAGCAGCAGTTTTGAGCGCCCAGCCATCAGTGTTGTCGCTCATTAAATCAGATGCAGGAGATGAAAATACGTCCTGCATTATAGACGTTGCCTTTGTGTTGTCTGCTTTCATTATTCTCATGGCCATCCTTAGCCTAAGCGCATTAGCCGCTTTTACCCATTTAGTAACGTCGCCAAAATAAAACTGATCATAATTGCCAATTGCAAATTGACCACTAGGCGCAGTCTTAATGTCCTGGATTGCGCTTTTTAAATCTTGGTCAATTGAGCTGAACACATCTTGTTGCGAGTCATAAGGAACTGTAAATTCCAGGGTGTAGCGTCCTTTAAATGCTTCATTATATGCTATACTTCCATATATATCAGAAACATAAAACGCTTCGTAGTCAAGAAGGATGCGGGCGATTGCGCCCAGTTGCTGGTAGCTTTCCTTTCTTGGAGATTCAAGTTTTGATATGGAAACATTCACATCATAAAGTTCAGAGCCACCGCCCCTTCCATAAAGGTTATCATACCTGCTAAATGGATTGGAACTTGCGGTAAAATTTTTTAGATTTCCCGCCGTGGGCGTATTCAACTGAAGCCAGGGCATAATGTTTCGATAAATTTCATAGTATGCCTCAAAGTCGTTTCCAAAAATATCCCTGGTTCCATTTAAAAATTGGTTTTGAGGATTTACGTCATATACTACTGTGGGATCTATGTTCGCTTCGACAAACGACGACTTTTTACATCCCCATAGTAAGAAGACTGCGGCCGTTATTGTAATAATATTTTTAAACATGTTAATAGTTTTTTTAAATTAAAAATCAGCATTTACTGAGAATCCAAGGTTTCTTACATAAGGTATTCCTCCATATTCTGCAAAGGCAGCAGGCTGGTTACTGCTAAGTCCTTCAGGATTGATTCCTCCTTTTGCATTTTTCCATATATAGGTAAGATTCCGTCCGATAAGATTAACCCTCAGGTTATTGATCTTTAATTTTGAAGAAAGTGATTTAGGTAAATTGTATCCAACCGAAACTTCCCTAAGGGCTACCCAGGAATTGTCAAATACTGAAAATTCCCTAATGCCAGATGACCATTGGGTAAGGTCTTCATAATATTCCAAAGCAGATTTAGGTGCTATCAACCCCTGGTCAAAAGCCTGCTGCCATGACATTCCGCCTAAAGCTGTTCCGTTAGAACTGGTAATTCCATCTGCAAAAACTCCATCGGGAATAATACCGTCATCACGTTTGTTACCGCCAGCATCGGTGTATGCAATACCACCGTGAGCAGCATCGCGGCCAGGAAGCGTAAAGGCGAATGCTCCGTTAGATGAGCCATACTGGTGAGTGCCGGAAGCCATAAGACCTCCAATTTTAGCATCTACCTGTACATTAAGAGAAAAATCTTTATACCTGAATGTTTGGTAAGTACCCGCTAAATATTTCTCCATGATAGATCCGAGGTATTTATCTTTCACCAAGCCGGGAGCGTAATCTCCGGTCCGAAGGAAAGTATACCCATTAGAACCATTAGGGGCATTTCCTAAAACTCTCTTTCCATTGCTTGGATTGTCTATCGCGTTTCCGCTGGCATCACGAGCCTGGTAAGTTGCGAATGCATAAGTAGAATATACCGCTCCATATTCTTTACCTGGCTGAGCTACTGCTCTTACATCGGCACCGAAAGCATTTATCAAACCATAAGTACTTACACCATCGGCCAATGAAACAACTGTATTATGATTGCGGGTATAATTAACCGTAAAATTCCAAGAGAAATCTTTTGTGCGTATAGGTGCGATATTCAGTAGTATCTCAATTCCCTGGTTTCTTATTTGACCCACATTAAACAATGCTGAATTTCCACCAATTTCCGGTGGCACAGGCAATTCAAGAATTTGATTATAGGTATTTTTATTGTAGTAGGTAAAGTCAATTCCAAACCTGTTATTTAAGAACCGAAGATTAGTACCAAATTCATATTCCTTTGTCTTTTCGTTCTTTAAATTTTTATTGGGTAGTACTGAACTTGTAAAACCGGCGAAAGGTAAGGTGGTAAGGCCGAGCCCGGAATTCACTATGTCGCTGGTACCACCAATCTTGTTATTTCCCACCTGGTTCAACTTCCATGAATCATAATCTTTACCAGTTACCCCGTAAGATGCACGAAGTTGGCCGAAGCTGAGGAAATCAAATTGGGGCTTTTCTTTGAGCAGGCTGCTAAATATGAAAGATGCTCCCGCTGAAGGATAAACAAAAGAATAATCTCCTGTTCCATTTGCCAATGTAAGTGTAGAATTATAATCTTTTCTCACACTATAGCTTAGGGTAAGGAGGTCTCTCCAGGTAAGATCTCCATAAGTATAGATAGCATCGGTAAGTTTTGCCGCTCTGTAGCCTTGAGAAACATCAGCTTTATTCACGCTGTTACTTAAACTAAAGAAATAAGGATTAGATGCAGTGAGGCCCCCGTTTGAACTGGCGTTAATAACGTCGCCTAACTGATCTTTATTTGTTTCAGCGCCCAAAGTAATGCTGCCCTGGAAATCAGAACTTAACTGCTTGCTGGCTGTTAATAGCCCCTGCAAACGATAGCTTTTATAGCGGGTAGTGCTTAATCCATAATAGCCGTTTGTGAAGCCGGCGCCATCACCTAAAAATTGTTTTTCAATTTTTGTATTATAATTAGATAAATTACCACGTGTAAGAAGCGTTAACCATGGCGTGATGTGGGTAGTGAGATCCACATTAGCTCTTAAATTATCTTCAGCGCTTGATTGATTGTTATTGTAAGTGGTCCACAAAAATAATCCCAAACCATAAGGATCGTTTGCTCCCGAAATTCTGCCGCCGTTCGTTTTGTCTTCAAAATTATTTATCCAATAATTCCAGTCGATACTGTTTGCCCTATAGTAGTTAAACCTAAAAATGGGATTATAATTACTAACCTGCCTGATCGGATTTTTATTTTTTGTAGTTGCGTAAGTTATCGCGGCATCAATGTCAAATATTTTTCCAATTTTTTGAGTAGCTCTTACTGAAAAATTATCCCTGTCAAACTTGGCACCATTAGGTATAATACCGTTGGTGATATTTTTAGAATAGGATGCCCTGAACGAACTCCTATCCGTGCCACCCTGCACTGCTACGTTATAGTCATTTTGGTTACCGGTTTGGAAATAGTCTATTACTTTATAAGGAGACCATGGACGCATGTGGCCATCAAGATCCTTAACCATGTGACCATCGAACTTCGGCCCAAAATCATAGTACGGCCCATAGTCCGGATCTATTACATCATTTCCACTGGCATCCTTTGCAAAAGTTGGAGTATAACCTCCACCAAATTCATATTGGAGATCCGGGCCTTTGTACGCCTTGTCCCACATTTGCGTAAAATTTAAAGATACTCCAAGACCGTTACCTGCCCTGCCTTTTTTGGTAGTGATCAGTACCACTCCGTTTTGAGCTCCTGATCCATATAATGCACTGGCTGCAGATCCTTTCAAAACAGAAACCGATTCAATATCATCTTCGTTAACATTCTTTAGAATGTTTCCAAAGTCTGCATTGTTGTTATCAGCCCAGGTTTCGGGACCTGTTACATCTGGCTTTAAGAGCACACCATCAATTACAAAAAGCGGTGACTGATTTCCACTTAATGAAGTGTTCCCTCTTATACGAATGCGTGAACTAGAGCCTGCACCACCGGTACCCTGATCGATACGTACACCGGAAAGTTTACCCTGCAGTGAGTTCAATACATTTGGAGATGGAGCTTTCGCCAATTCCGCAGCATTAATTTGCTGTGATGCATAAGGCAATTTGCTGGTAGCCTGGTTCTTTCCAAACGCGGTCACAACTACTTCGGTTAAGGCCGAGTTTTTAGATTTAAGGGAAACTTCGAGCGACTGCTCTCCATTATATTGAATCTCTTTAGACTCGTATCCTACCGACGTAACAATCAATGAAGGATTAGCTGAATTCGAGCGAAGCCTGAAATTTCCGTTGGCATCGGTTCCCGTTGCATTTTTTGTTCCTTTGACTGCTATTGTTGCAGAGGGAATCGGAGTACCGGTCGCTTCATCACGAAGTGTACCGCTTATCGTCTTTTGTTCCTGTGCGAAACAGGAAAGGCTGAATGCACTCAACAGCAAAAAAGTTATAAATCGTTTCATAAGCATAGTTTAAAAATGATAAAAATGATAACTGTTGTTTATATAAAAATTATAAAAAAATTATTGCTGAACCCTTAAATACCTTAGTGATAAATCTAAAATTCCCGAACCGTATTTCACAAGGCACATTGAAAATGAATATTAAATCCTAAAAAAAATTTCCTGCAAGCGCACATTGTTACGACAATATATCTTCCAGGGACGCTGCACGAATTTTGCCTGATTCTTTTTCAAAATTTTCCATCACCAAAGAGGCTGCTCCTATAAGCTCGGCCATATATCCAATAGTTGAAATTTCAATTCCCGTACTGTGCGAAAGTCTTGGAATGCAATATTCATTTATTGCCTGTTGAATTGGTGCCATTAAAACTTTACCTGCGGATGAGCCCCGTCCCCCGAGTATAACCGTTTCAGGATTGAGCAGGTGTATGAGAATGGCAACGCCTCTTCCTATATTATACCCTGCCTCTGTAAATAATTCTACAGCAAACCGATCTCCATCCTGCGCCGCATCCATAATATTTTCAATCGCCTGCTCTAAATGTTCAAAAGAATCTTTATTTATTTTTGTTAAGCGGTGAGCATTCAATCCTTCTTTCGCTTTTTCAACTATAGTGAGCAGTGATGTTTCTGTTTCCAGGCATCCGCTTTTACCACAGCTGCATAATTTACCATTATTAAAAAGAGGGATATGGCTAAACTCCCCTGCAAAGCCATCGTGTCCGCGAAAAAGCTGCCCGTTAAGTATTAATCCAAGCCCAATACCCCAGCCTATATTAATGACCATTGCATTTTTCTTATGCCTTGCGGCGCCAAAACGCAGCTCAGTTAAAGCAACCAGGCTTGAATCATTATCAATATAGACCGGCAATTCTACCTGCTCGCTTATAATATGTGAGACGCTTTTCCCGGAAGATTTTAGAAAAGTATAATTAATCCCTTTTTGCGCATTTACAAAACCCGGCATTCCTATTCCTATACCTATTATCTTGTTTTTACTTATGCCGGAGTCTTCAATAAACTTTTCAATTTTTTCTATAAGCACAGCAAGGCAATCATCGTTCTTGGCAAGATTCAATTCAAACTTGTTGACCTGAGAGATGATTCGATTCTGCATATCCATTATGGCAATCCTGGTTACAAACTGGTCCATAGCAACAGATACCAGGTACATAACATCAGGCTTAATTGCGTAAGTCTGAGGCCTTCTGCCTCCTGTAGAGGTGGCATAACCGGTTTCCATTACTAGTCCATCTTTCATTAACTCGTTTAGAAGTTTTGTTACGAGAGGAAAACTCTTATTAATTTTTATATACAATTCTGCACATGATATAGAGGGAGTAAAATATAGCTCCCTAAGTATTCTCTTTTTATACAAACTTTTATTATTAGCCATACATTAAAAATGCCCCAACCGATTAAAAGTTAGGGTGAAGTTAAAGTTCTTTTGTATTCTGCCAAAAAACTTTTTAATTTTTTTAAAAAGTTTTTATAAAGTATTGAAAACTATGGGTTAATTTTTGCAAAAAAATAAATCAGATATTCATGTTATTAAGAAATCTTTACTATTTGCTTATTGACCCCTTGGGAATACCGATATGCCCGACACGCTGAATATGGCCGTGGCACTGAAAAAAGATTTTAATAAAATTGGTGAGATTACTCCAAAGCTATCAAAAGAATCAAGTAAGCAAATACAGTCCTTTTGATCAACGGTTTCATCGTAGCTCAACAGAAAATCTCACCGGGGATTGTTTTGCAGAAAACTAATATCTGCTCTTCTATTATTAGAAATAGCTTATTACTGTTTAGTGTACACGAAACATCTAAAAAAATTTATGTCGTAACAAAGTAGTTGTAAAGTTTAATTAGATTTGCCAAAACAATAACATGAATATGAGTTTTACATTTAGAAGATTATTTACTTACGCATTGTTAAGTTCTTTGGTATTCATCTCTTTATCCTGCGGATCTACCCGCAACAGCATTTCAGTAGAGGAAGGCTGGGAATTACTTGGGGAAACAAAAGCAGGATTTATAAGAGAAACAGACGTAATAAATGTAAGCAGCCGAAATCAATTTACTGCAATACGTTTTAAGGTAGAAGGCGCGGAAATCAAACTAAGCGAACTTGCAGTTTACTTTGAAAGCGGAGATAAATTATCTCCCGCTGTTGATGAAAATATTGCCGCCGGGCAGGAAAGCCGCCTGATTGAATTGGCAGCCGATGGAAGATCCATTACCAAAATTGAATTTAAATATCGCACGGTAGGAAGTATTATAAAAAAGAAAGC
>JBBSBD010000229.1:0-9982 GCA_038251675.1 Chitinophagales bacterium
AGCCTGTCCATTTCGGTAATAATAATGTTGTTGAGTGTATTGGCTTTTGCATCTTTATTCCTGTATAACAAGCGATGGTTTAATACCGGTTGCGCCAGGTCACTTACATCATCTTCTATCACATAGGTACGGCCATTAACCAATGCATACGCCTTCAGGCATTTCAAAAATATGATGCCACTGCGGGTTGAAGCTGCTAAAACGATATCAGGATTTTTGCGGGTTGCCCAAACGATGTTTCGGACTGCTTTAATTATTTCTTCATGCACAAATACACTTTCACTTTGCTGTTGCAGGTGCAGGAGTTCATCAATGCCAAGCACCTGTTTTATATGTAATAGGTTATCATTAATACCCAAATAGTTTCTGTAGATATCCAGTTCCGTTTCTTCATCTACATAGCCAAAAATAATTTTGATAAAAAAGCGATCGAGTTGTGCCGCAGGCAGGGGATAAGTGCCTTCCATCTCAACAGGGTTCTGGGTAGCAATCGTAAAAAAAAGATCGCTAAGCTTGTACGTTAGTTCACCCATGGTAATTTGGTTCTCTGCCATACATTCCAGCAAAGCAGATTGTACTTTTGGCGAAGCCCGGTTTATTTCATCAGCCAATAAAACATTACAAAACAACGGACCTTTTTTAAAAATAAATTCCTTTTGTATATCATCAAAAATATGTGAGCCTATCAGGTCCATCGGCAACAGGTCTGGTGTAAACTGGATGCGTTTGAAATTTACCACCCCGTTTCCTTTCTCTCCGGAAATGCTTTGTGCAAGTGTCTTTGCCATTACAGTCTTACCGGTGCCTGGATTATCTTCCATAAGAATGTGTCCCCTGGCAATTAATGCAGTAAGCACAAATTTTATTTGGTTGCGTTTACCTTTTATCACCGTTTCAATGTTATCAGTAAGCTGCTGTATATTCTGTAATGCTGTTTCCGTATTCACTGTTTCCATCAATTATATTTTTGGTTTTGAATAAAAATTTATTGTTCTGTAAAAGTTTAAAAATTTAGTGAAGCGTTCTTTAAAAGAAATTTGTGCTTTTACCTTTTTATAAAATGGTTTGTAAAAGTCTTCAACGATAGTCTGCTCCGGCGGGCTTAGAGGCTGCTCAGCATATTTTGTTTTTAGATACACATTCATAAACGAGAAAAAACTTGTTCCAAAGCGCGGATCAATTTTCTCTTTCGCATATTGCGTTACAGGCAGTTGATCTCTTGTATAACCCATTTGATTGAGATAATACGTTGCAGCAACGTAACTATAATAAGCCTTTGTTATCGTAGGTTTGGTAGTTTTTGCTTTGAGGTCGAGCCATTTGAAAATAAGCCATGGCAGGCTAAAAACCAGTAAAATAAAAGATGCTGCTATTGCGATGATAGTCCATAAGATTGTATTTAGACTTACAGTTTCTTTTTTTTTGATCGTGGTGGCCGGTTTTTTTTCTTGTGTGGTATCTAATATTTTTATTTCATCAATCGGCGCAGGCCTGGGAATTTTTGCAAATATTTCTTTGTAATCATTACTGTCTTTAAGGGGAATATTTTTAAACTGCTCGGAAAATGATAATGCAGTTATTTGATTGCCGCGTTGAAGTTCACTAAGAGAAACCTGCCCGCTGTCCCTGCTGATAGTGGCCATCGAAACATCCATATCGAGGCTCACCGGTTCCGCTAACTCAAAGGTTTTATCATGGTAGATCATTTGCGTAACAGACATGTCTACCCGTTTTTTTGCCGTATCAATACTTATTACTTTTCCATTGGTAACAAACAAGGCAGTTTGCACGGTTATAGGCGGCGTACCATCTGGTGCGGGTGATTGTTGCTGTTCCGTACTCGGAATGGTGGTGTCAAAATCAATCCATCCATAGCCGGGGAAATATACCTCTGTCCACGCATGTGCCTGGTCGTCGTAAAACCAATACCATCCCTTGTTCTTACTGCTTCTATCCACTGTAAGAAAGCCGGTGGCTACTCTTGTTGGGAGCCCAAGCGCCCTTAATAAAAATAAGGTTGCTCCTGCGTAATAAGCACAATAACCTTTGCGATTTTCAAAAAGGAAATAGTTGAGTTTGCTGGCGCTTGGCAGACCCGGAACCCCGGGGTTATCGGTGTATTTAAAAAGTGGCTGCCCTGTTTCATCGTTGCTTAAAAAATAATTTCTTATAGCAATTATTTTATCAACCGGAGCGTAAGCATTTTTAGTAATCTCTTTTGCCAGGGCCCTTACAGAATCAAAATCGTCACCTTTTGGAATAAAGGTGTAATAATGCATAAACGCGGTATCCTCATTATTCCAGTTAGAAACTTTTCGCAATTCATCGAAGCGTTCTTTTTGGAAATCTTCAAGCTGCTTATTGCCTGCGGGATTGTAAACAAAGTAAGCGCTGTTCAACTCACTCACGTACATCTTTGCTCTGTAGGCGCTTTTAAATTGTTGTTTATATTCTTTCTCCACGGCAATCGGCTGGCAGAAAAAAGCGGTGCTTGGCGCTAAAAATTCTTTTGGCGAAAGAAGCGCTTTATATACTTCTGTGCTTACGACTTTTCTTTTCAAAAAACCTTTTGCACTATCCAATACAGCCGAATCTGATTTTGTAAAGTATAAGGGAATCTTTGAAGGATCAGGTTGGAACAAATCGTTAGATGGCATTAAACTATCCACTTCCAACGTTTGCGTAAGCGTATCAAACTTGGTGTAATAATCGTAAGTGAAGTAAAGAGGGTTAGGTACATCAGAGTTTGAAAAATAATTATCGAGCTTTGCAATAAACACCAATTGCTTCGTTGATTTTCTTCCGCCGCTAAGCCCCATCTGCTTCTTATTGCTTACAGTACCGTCTTTATTTTCTTTGGTAAGGCTTTCCGCATTGCCTTCTTCTTTTGGCACGCCTCCTCCGTATTGTTTTTCTATTGCCTTAAAATCTTTTTTAAAAAATGAAAATATTAATAGAAGAATTATGCCCGCGACAATGCCAAAGCCAATTATTTTTTTCGAAATAAACCAGGTAAAATTCGGTTCGTCCTCATTCATATTTCTTACAAGTTCAGCGGTGTAAATAATATAGAATGCAAACAATAGCACCGGGGCAAATGCAGCAATTAATTTCTTAGTGGTAATATCTGTTGTGTTGCTTATTACCAAAATTTGTATAAGCATCAGTAATGCAGAAAGCACTACCGGAAACCACCGTAATCTTGCAAAAGCCCATCCGGAGAACCAGCCGAGAAGAAATAAAAATGAGAAAATATAAAATTTCGTTATGGCATAAAATGCCGTGAACTCACCGGTGAATGTGTTGCTTACAATTTTACTAAGTATAAATAACAGCAGCAATAAAGGCAGGAGCGTGGTTATAAACCGAAACCGATAATTGTAAAAAATATTACCTGCAATAAGTCCTGCAGCAAGGAACGCGCTTTCGGCAAGCCATTGGTTTTCCAGCACAGAATAATATTCGTTGAGATGCCACAACATGTAAGCACCCACCAAGATGGATGGCAGTATCAGCAGGAAAAGCTGTGCGATTATTTTTTTGGTGCTATGTATTTTTTTTATTTGCATAAACTCGTTCATTCTCCTCTTCAAAGAAAATTCAGAAACCATTGTAATTACATTATTAATATCTCACTATCGCTTTGCGCGAGACACTGCTTTATTCTTTTTTCATTCTCCAGCATTTTTCTTTTTAAAGGCGATAGATTAAATGCTACTTTAAATTTGTCGGTACTTTTATCCACTGGCTTAATAAAAAGCCATTGCACCCAGTCTGTAACATTTATTTTTTCAAAACTTTTGCTTAACTCAACAAAAACAATTGCAAGCCCCTTGCCGGATTTTTCAATTATCTCTTCTACCTCATGTACATCATTGAAAGAGGATATACATAGCACTGAAGCATTGCGGTTGTCAACATATTGCAACAGGCTATTTGTAGTTTGCCATTCCGCGGTGCTTATAAAATATTTTACTTTTTGTAAAACATCATCTGCATAGTACGTCTTAGTTGCCTGGTCAGGAATAAATTGTAAAAGCACATTCTGCCGGCTCAGTTTTTCGTAGTTATTCCAGGTTATGGTTTTAAAATGATTTAAGAACTGGGCATTGAATTCCTCATACAAGTCGCTGCTGATAGCATTATGAAAGGACGCGTAGAAATAAATATGTGATGCATAAGGATCGTTTGTTTCTGGTATGCGAACCACCAATTCTTTATTTTTTGCATAAATTTTCCAGACGATTCTTCTCACGTCATCATTGTTTTCAAAATTTTTGTAATTGAGAAGTTCTCCCTCAACCTTGCGTATTTCTTCAATTCTATTGGTAGTGTCTTCTGTCTTTTTTGGTTGAACCATCAATTCGCTGGTTGACATAGCGGAAGGGGCCGTAAAAAAATTACTGTTTGCAGGGTGAACTACGCAGAAAGAAAAGAATTGGAAAAAATCTTCGAAATAAATAATGCCCGCATTGATGTCATATTCTTTTATATGCTCTATTGGCCAGTTAAACATGCCCACTATTCTATCTGAAAAGAAATCTTTTTTTGGCTGTGACGATGCAAGGGAAAACTTTTTAGAAATATTTCGCCCATCATAAAAAAGGCGAAGACGTATATAGCCGATCAGCGGCTTTGTAATACTATTGATAGTAATGGCAACCGGCTGTTTTCCATTCACCACATTTTCTTTTTCCGCAACCTTTATTTTTAGATTGGTTCTGTTATTTTTTTTATTTATTAAAAAAAACACCCACGGGATAAATGCAGTGAGAAAAGAAAATGCAAGAATAGATAGCGCAAACCAGGACGTAACCGAAATAAAAAGATTTATGATTGCTGTTCGTGAAGTTTCGGGAAGTGCATTGTTTTTCACAAGCCAATTGGCCGCCCAAAGCAGGGTTACTACTAAAAGTAGGAAATGGATCTTAAATGGAATAAAGTAGCCAATTCGTTTCAATTTATATTTTATAGACCTGGTATTCATGAAGCGGTAAAATTCAATCAAAATAAACATAAATAAAAACCAAAATCTGCTGAAATAAATGCAACAGTGACCTAATTCATTATTTTATATTTTCTTTGCACGAAGGTTAACTTAATGATTTTATACGACTCATGCCCGGTTTGTGGAAGTAAAAATATTCTGCCGGTTCTTTCGGTAAAGGATTACACGGTTTCTCATGAATATTTTGAGATTTGGGAATGTAAGCACTGCACACTTCGGTTTACCCAAAATATTCCTGAGCAGGAAGAAATAGCACCCTACTATAAATCTGAAAGCTATATTTCACACAGCGATACCAGTGCCGGATTTATCAATAAGCTTTACCACCAGGTCCGCAAGCACACCTTGACTGGGAAAAAAAATCTTGTAAAAAAATATGCACGATTAAATCATGGAAGTATACTTGATATTGGCTGTGGAACGGGCGCTTTTTTAAATACAATGAAACAGGCAGGCTGGGATGCGGCAGGCCTCGAACCCGACGAAACTGCAAGGGAAAAAGCGCTTGAATTATATGGCCTGGAATTAGATTCTCCGGAAAAGCTTTTTTTACTGCCGGGCGAAAGCTTTGATGCGATTACCATGTGGCATGTACTGGAGCATGTTCACGATCTGCATGCATATATTAATCAAATAAAGAGCTTATTAAAGCCCGGCGGAAAACTTTTTATAGCAGTGCCCAATCATACGTGTTACGATGAAGAAATCTATAAGGAGTTCTGGGCTGCCTACGACGTGCCCCGTCATTTGTATCATTTTTCCCCAGGTTCTATGAAGGAATTATTGTCATTACATGGCTTTGATATTATTTCAAAAAAGCCCATGTGGTATGATAGCTTTTATGTAAGCATGCTGAGTGAAAAATATAAAACCGGTGGATCAAATGTAATCCGGGCGTTTTTCAATGGCCTTGCCTCAAACAGCAGAGCAATGTTGAATGTTGATAAGTGCAGCTCCGTTATATATGTGGCGGAGCCTCAATCCCAGCAACCTCCTCCATAGGCGAAACCTCTTATTAAAGTTCCTTCCAGGGGAGGAAAAGTTGCGGCAACTTTTTCTTGAAAATAAAAAAGTCACAAACACTTTTTTTCTAAAAAATCGTCATTGGCAGCAGAGAATTTCTATCTAAGCTCCCCGGAGAGGCAGTGGTTACGGGTTCATCTTTATTGCAAACAACTTAGGCCAGTTCTTACCGGTTATGTATAATTTATTGGTGGCACTATCATAGGCGATCCCATTCAAAACAGCCTCGTCGCCCACGGGCATATCGGGCGCATATTGCTTTAATAATCCCGTAAAATTCATGACACCTACCGCATGGCCATTACCGGTATCTATCTTAATAATATCATTATTATACCATCGGTTTGCATATACATATCCATTTACATATTCCAACTCATTCAAGCTATCCAGTTCTCCCCGGTTATCGGAAACTGTTATCACTTTAATGGTTTTCATTTCTTTTTTTGCATCGTCAGGTTGTACAAAATATAGCCTGGAAGATCCATCACTTATGATAAGGTTGTTGTTATCGTGCGTAATGCCCCATCCTTCTACACTCCAGTTGTACGTGCTTATCGGATGCATGATATCGTCGGAATTGTAAACAAATATTTTATGGTTTTGCCAGGTGAGCTGGTAAATTTTATTCTTAAAAATGGTAATACCCTCGCCAAAAATGGCAGGGTCTGGAATAAGGTAATCCTTCTCGGCCTTGCCGGTATTTATGTCTACAATTCTCAACCTCGACTCTTTTGGTTCACCGGTGCCTTCGTATAATTTCCCATTATGAAACTCGAGGCCCTGTGTAAAAGCATGCGTATCGTGCGGGTAAACATTCTCAACTGAAAATGTTATGGGTTGTGGGGCTGGAAGATTATTTGATTTTGGAACCGGTAACGTTGGATCAATATCAGGTGTAGAACTATTATTGCAGGAACACAGTATAATTAGTAATAGAGCCGGGAAAATTTTATTCAAGATATTATTTTTTTAAAAATGTAAATGTAGTAAACGGCTTTTGTTTGCCTGTTAACTCATCTATAAATTTTTGTTGAAATATAATTTTGATCTTTGCGGAATAATATCTTTATTTGTGCTCTGAACCTCTGTTGCCTGGCTATAAATCTTTTATTAGCCACTTATCCAGCCCGGTTTATACATTACCTCTACTCCATTCATCCCATGCAATATTATAAATAAGTAATCTTCCTATGTAATCCCGTTCACTTATTCATTTCAAAAGAATGGATTCAAAAACAGGGAATGCATGAAAATTAGTTTTACGTTATTCATTTTATCAATTGCAATAAATACATCTGCGCAGCGCTGCGCTACAAAGGATTATCCTGAAAGAAATATAAGTTCAGTTGCTCAAAACCCGTCAACACCCGTAAACGTTACGAGTGGCCGGGATACACTTAACAACGAGGTGATCGTGGTGCCTGTAGTGATACATGTTTTATATAACAACAGCACACAAAATATAAGTGACGAACAAGTATTGTCGCAAATCAAATCACTTAATGACGACTACAGGAGGTTTAATGCCGATGCGGAAAAAACGCCCATACCTTTTCAAAGCGTTGCGGCTGATACGCGAATCGTATTTTGCGTTGCAAAGGTAGATCCCAATGGAAGATATACTACCGGCATTATCAGGAAATACACCAAAGAACAATTGTGGTTATCCGACGACGAGATGAAATTTTCGTCAAAAGGTGGTGACGATGCGTGGGATTCAAAAAAATATTTAAACATTTGGGTATGTAATCTTTTTGGGAGAACCCTCGGCTATGCTGTATTACCGGGCGGACCTGTTGAAAGCGATGGAGTAGTAATACAATATAATGTTTTTGGAACTACAGGTACTTTGAACCCCGAATTCAGTAAGGGCCGCACAACAACTCATGAAATTGGCCACTGGCTTGGATTAAAACATTTGTGGGGCGACACCCAATGCGGCGATGATGGTATAGATGATACTCCGCAGCAGCAAACTAACAATACCTACTGCCCCTCATTTCCACACACTTCATCATGTTCGGTTGATGGCAATGGCGATATGTTTATGAACTACATGGACTTTACAGATGATGAGTGTATGAACATGTTTACTGCCGGCCAAAAAAGTGAAATGAGAAGCCAGTTTGCAGCCGGCAATCCGAGAAATTCATTTCTATCTTCGAATGTGTGCGACAGTTCACTAGCGCAGGCGGGGCCGCTTCCAGGAGACACTACTGTTGAGCAAAAAGTGGACATTGCTGTTTACCCAAATCCTTTTGCAAATGAGGTGACTATCAAAAGTGAGAACCCGAAGGAACTTATTGGTAAAACAGTAAGGATGTATGATGTAACGGGAAAATTATTTGTTACCCAGATTCTGCAATCTCAAAAAACAGTTATTTCATTGACGAAACTTCCTCCCGGAATTTATTTTCTAAAAATTGAAGGGATGAGAAACGCGGGAGTATTTAAACTTATAAAGCAGGGCCGTTATTAGAACTATGTTTAACAAGGAACGGGCATATTCTTTCTAACAATCTTAACAATTTAGGACAACTTCATTTTACTTTTGTTTCGTATAATATAACAAATCAAAATAAAATGAAAAGAATAATGTACCTGTCAGCCGTATTAATATCTTTATTACTGACAAACTGTTCCCAATCCCAATCAAAAAGTTCAAAATATTCTGAGCCGGAAAAAATATCCGCAAATGCGAATTTTCCAATAAGGTATTCTGAAAAAGAATGGAAGCAAAAATTAACACCTGCCCAGTATTATATACTCCGCCAGCAGGGAACTGAAAGGCCTTTTAGTGGTAAGCTGAATCATTTTTACCAAAAAGGCACTTATTATTCCGCAGCCACTCTCCAGCCCGTTTTTAGTTCAGAAGCAAAATTTGATTCCGGCACCGGCTGGCCAAGTTTTTATGCACCCATTAGTAAAGACGCTGTAAAACTTGTAAAAGATGGAAGCCTTGGAAGTGAACGCTGGGAAGTAGTTGATTCAAAATCAGGTTCACACTTAGGGCATGTATTTGACGATGGACCGGCGCCAACGGGCAAACGATATTGCCTCGATTCGGATGCATTAATCTTTGTTCCTGAAGGAGGCAAGCCGCCGGTGAGTGCGAAGTAGAGAATAGGTCAATAAGTCAATAGTCAATAATTAGCACTAATTCATTAATTGACTCTCCATCTCTATACAGATGCCAATGGCTTATTGACTCAATGACGATTTTCTTCTATCTTTCAGCAATGACTCCGGAACGCTACAACCGCCTCACAAATGTGCTTAATCACCGGCAACCAGATCTTACTGTGGTGCTCGAAAATGTTTTTGACCCTCATAATGTTTCGGCTGTAATGCGTACTTGTGATGCAGTGGGTATCCAGGATGTGTACATACTAAATGACAGGATTCCACCCATGAAAAAATGGGGCTACCGGAGTTCTTCTACCGCAAGTGAATGGCTTACAATTCACCAGTTTACTGACGCGGAAGCCTGCTTCAGCGAGGTTAAGGCCAGGTATGAAAAAGTCTATGCCACCCATCTGGGCGAAGATTCTATCGGTATCTATGAATTAGATCTTACCCGGTCAACTGCGCTGGTATTTGGAAATGAAACATTTGGCGTAAGTGAAAATCTGCTGGAATATGTAGACGGTAATTTAGTGATTCCCCAGGTAGGCATTATCAAATCACTTAATATTTCTGTTGCCTGCGCGGTCACATTATATGAAGCTTTCCGGCAAAAAAGCATAAAAGGCCATTATCTCCACAGCCGACTTCCGAATGAACAGGCAAATGACATCAGGAAGAAATGGAAACTAGTGTTATGTTAACTTTCAATTGACGGATAAAGTTTTTTTAATTTGACTCTTGCTTCTTTATTTGTAAACTGCCAGTTAATTTTATTGTTCTTGTTGTTTCTGTTCGATTGCCACGCCTGAACTTCTTCTTTGA
>JBBSBD010000230.1:0-9939 GCA_038251675.1 Chitinophagales bacterium
GAGTTCCTCTTTTAGATCGTTCAACAAATTCAATACTTGCGCCTGCACACTTACGTCCAGCGCCGACACACTTTCATCGCAAATAATGAAATCCGGGTTGAGGCTAAGCGCCCTCGCAATGCATATTCTCTGCCGCTGCCCCCCGCTAAATTCATGAGGGTATCGATTAAAGTGCTCGGGTTTCAAATCTACCTTTTGGAGAAGGTCCATTATTTTTTCTTTGCGCTGTTTCTCGCCCGGAAGTATATCGTGAACCTTCATTGGTTCATTTATCGCCTGGCCTATCGTAAGCCTTGGATTCAGTGAACCATACGGATCCTGGAAAATAATCTGAATGTCTTTTCGCATTTTTCGCATTCCTTCATCGGGGATGTGTGCGATATTCTTGCCGTTGAAAAGAATGTTGCCACTGGTGGGTTTTATTAATCTTATCAATGTTCTGCCGAGCGTTGTTTTCCCGCAGCCGCTTTCTCCCACGAGGCCAAGAGTTTCTCCCTTATCAACCGAAAAACTTACGTCATCGACTGCTCTTGTTTCTTTAAGAGTTTTTCCTAAAAAGTTTTTTTTGATTGGAAAATAAACTCTTAAGTTTTCTACTGTCAGCAGCGCTGCGGTTGCTTGTAATGTTTGTGGATAGTTTTGCCTTTCTTCAGTTTCAACATTTGCTTTTATGGAGTTGGTAATATCCTTCTCATTTGTTCCATCCATGAAATCACTTATAACCGGTAGCCTTCTTCCTTTGTAAGCAGGAGTAGGCCGGCATTTTATTAAAGCCTCTGTATAGCGGTGTCGTGGATTTAGAAATATGTTTTTAACGGTGCCTGTTTCAACTATTTTACCCTTGTACATCACCACAACTTTGTCTGCGATCTCTGCCACAAGTCCGAGGTCATGCGTTATGTAAATGACGCCCATGTGTTTTTGTTGCTGTAACTCTTTTATAAGTTTGAGAATTGTTTTCTGAACTGTTACATCAAGTGCAGTAGTGGGTTCATCGGCAATTAACAGTGAGGGCTCGCAACTCATGGCCATGGCAATCATCACCCTCTGTTTTTGTCCGCCGCTTAACTGGTGTGGATATCGATCTGCAAGGGCAGCGGCATCTGGCAATTTTACCTGCTCAAAAAGATCAATGGTTTTTTGTTTAGCATCTCCTTGCGATATTTCCTGGTGCAGCATAAGAACTTCCATAACCTGGTCACCGCACTTGTGCACCGGGTTTAGAGAAGTCATTGGTTCCTGGAATATCATCGAAATTTTATTACCTCTTATCCGCCTCAATTCCTTTTCGGGTAAGCCAAGCAGGTCAACGTTTGTGCTCCCATTTTCTGAAAAGAGAATTTTCCCGGATACGTATTGTGCCGGAGGAGACTGGAGTAATTGTAAGATAGATAAAGAAGTAACCGTCTTGCCCGATCCTGATTCACCAACTATTGCGACTGTCTCACCTTTATTTATTTTAAACGAAATGTTTTCTAAAGCCGATGTGTTTCCTGATGCGGTTTTAAAATCAATGCTTAAATCTGCTATTTCCAGGAGTGGGTAAGTCATTATAGAAGATTGAACACAATATGTTTTCGATGTGCAGAACTTTGAAAGCGGTTTGAAGAATTTCTAAAGTCTCAATAGTTGATAAGGTATTTTAGAATTTCAAGTGTCTTACCGTGAGGCCATTATTTATTAATTGCTTAAGAGAATCAATTCCTATTTTCAAATGCCTTTCAACAAATTGAGCAGTTACGCTGGCATCACTTTCCGTTGTTTTTACTCCTTCGGGGATCATAGGTGAATCACTTACCAGCAACAAAGCTCCGGTGGGAATTTTGTTATAAAATCCGACCGTAAATATGGTGGCTGTTTCCATATCAACTGCATAAGCCCTTATTTTACGAAGATAAGTTTTGAGTTCATCGTCATGCTCCCACACGCGACGGTTTGTTGTATAGACAGTACCGGTCCAGTAATCAAATGCGTAATCGCGAATAGTAGTTGAAATAGCCTTTTGCAAAGCAAACGCAGGTAGTGCGGGCACCTCTGGAGGGAAATAATCATCAGAAGTTCCTTCCCCTCTTATTGCCGCGATTGGTAATATAAGATCTCCTATTTTATTTCGTTTTTTTAGTCCGCCGCATTTGCCTAAAAATAAAACTGCTTCGGGATCAATTGCACTTAGCAGGTCCATAATAGTCGCGGCACCCGGACTTCCCATTCCGAAATTTATTATGGTAATATTATCTGCAGTGGCACATTGCATGGCCTTATCTAAACCCGAAATCTTTACATCATGCATATCAGCAAACATCTTCACATAATTGCTGAAGTTTGTAAGCAGAATATATTCTCCAAAATTGCTGAGCTTTTCTCCTGTGTATCTCGGAAGCCAGTTGTTTACTATTTCTTTTTTTGTTTTCATATTTTCCTAAGCCCGATTGTTGTTTATTTGTTACAGATAAAAATACGATTTTAGATTTAAGCATACCATATTGATTAAGGAACGCATATTAAATAGTATTTAAAATGCTGCAGACAACGCCATTAATTTGAAACTTATTGAAAAGGTTACCGTTTTATGATAAAAATTCAATATCCTAAAGACCAGGTAAAAACAAGACAACGAGGTGGAGTAAATGAAGTTTTTGATGCCATTAGAAAAAAATGGTTAATACTTACTCCTGAAGAATGGGTGCGGCAAAACATACTGCAATATCTTTTAGTAAGTAAAAAATATCCTGCATCACTGATTTCTGTAGAAAAGGAAATTAAATTAGGTGAATTAAGAAAACGTTGTGACGTTGTGGTATATAACAGAGACTTATTGCCATGGATGATCATAGAATGTAAGGAAATGAATGTACCCCTTTCCCATAAAGTAATTGAACAGATTCTCCGTTATCATATTACCTTACCAGCTTTCTATCTTATAATTACAAATGGAAGTTATACTTATGGCTTTCAAAAAAAGCGCAATCAATTCTATGAAATAAACACGCTTCCTGAATTTGAAAAGTAGAGGTGTTTGTTTGCAATTGACTTTTATATCGGGGATCGCACTTCGTAAATCGTACCTTACCTTAAGGAAATATACCTAGTTCAGCATAAGAAGTGGCCACTTTATTTATGGCGCAAACATAAGCTGCGGTGCGCATATCAGGTATTGCAGGATTCTTTTGCCAGATGTCTACGATCTCACGTGTAGCAGTTATCATTGTTTCCTCGAGGCCGCTTCTTACAATATCAATCTCATCAGCACCATGCATAATAAAATCACGTTCTGCTGCACTCACTTTTCTCTCAGTAAGCTCTTCAAGTTGCGAAAGAATGTGAAGGTTCATTTTTTCATCAAATCTTTTTCCAAGCCTCCCATAGCGCACATGGCTAAGGTTTTTCAGCCATTCGAAATAACTAACCGTAACACCTCCGGCATTTAGATACATATCTGGTACCACCAAAACCCCTTTCATGTTTAATATTTCATCTGCTTCGGGAGTTAGTGGGCCATTTGCCGCTTCGCCAATAATTTTGGCTTTTATCCTGGAAGCATTCTCCCCATTTACTACATTTTCTAACGCCGCAGGTATAAGAATGTCACAATCCATTTCCAGCGCATCAGTATTTTTTTCAAAATTTTCAGCTCCCGGGAAATCGAGTATAGAACCAGTTTTAGTACGATGAAGCCATACTTTATCTATATCCAGGCCATCATCACTCCAAATCGCCCCTTCATATTCTGAAAGCCCTACAATGATTGCGCCGGCTTGTTGAAAAAATAAGGCTGAGTGGTAGCCAACATTCCCCATTCCCTGGACACAAACACGCTTACCTTGTACACCAATGGCTAATCCCAGCTTTTCCATAATAGAAGGCATATTGCATACTTCGTTCAGGCCGTAAAAAACCCCCAGCCCGGTAGCCTCTTTTCGTCCGCGAACTCCACCTTGTGTTACAGGCTTACCTGTTACGCAAGCTGCACCATCAATTTCGCCAGGATGCATGGCGCCGTAGGTGTCAAGTATCCATGCCATCTCTCTTTCTCCGGTACCGTAGTCGGGCGCTGGCACATCTGTACCCGGCCCAATAAAATTTTTCTTTATCAATTCCGCTGTGTAGCGGCGAGTGATTTTTTCAAGTTCATAAGGCGTGTATGCCCGCGGGTTAATTTTAATACCACCTTTTGCACCGCCAAAAGGCACGTTTACAATGGCGCATTTATAAGTCATCAAGGCAGCAAGAGCCATCACTTCATCCTGGTTTACCGCTTCACTAAAACGAATACCTCCTTTGCAAGGTGTCTTGTGGTGAGAATGCTGAACCCGATATGCTTCCAATGTTACAATAACGCCGTTTTCTTTCTTTATAGGAAAACGCATTTGATAAACACTGTTGCATTGTTTGATCTGCTGAAGGATGCCAGGATCCCAATCGGTAAAAATTGCTGCTTTGTCAAAACTTCTTTCCACACTCTGGAAAAAACTATATGGAACTGGAGAGGGCATAAAAACTATTTTTTGTATTATTTAGCAATCGTTATTATTAATTGTTAAAACGCACGTGAAAAAAATATGCATGGGTTTATAAGCTTCTTTCTTTCTTAGATACTTTCCTGTCAATTCTTATGAGGTATAAAAAAAGTACAATAAGAATGGTGATGCATACGGCCATTACCACATAGATTTTATCATTGCTTCTCATAATCGTGTCCATTGAAGCTTCATTCGAATCTACCGTTGTTTGTGCAAATAAAACCAGGTTGGCTAAGGAGAGAATCACGAAACAACTAATGCGCTTCAGGATTTTTTTAAGCATGAATTAAATTTTTATAGTCAAGCAGGCTCAATCTTATTTTCAAATTACTGATCCAAATACCTAAAATAACCCATCCGATGACGGCCGGCCAAAACACAACAGTCATTTCCGGAGTCAGACTACCACCACCCATGGCAGGGTTGCCTCCTCCTTTGGCACCTTCCATTCCCCCGGGATGAAGCGACTGTACCAGCCTCGGGAGTACCATTATAAGGGGTATGTAAATAAAATAAGCGAAAATATTATATACAGCACTTACACGCGCTTTCTTGTCAATGTCGTTCATCGACCCTCTTAACACAATATAGGCAAGGTAGATAAGTACAGCAATCGCAGCAGCTATCTGTTTTGGATCATTGCTCCATGCCTCGCCCCACGTATAAGTGGCCCAAATGGAACCCGTCACCAGGCCAAGAATTCCAAAAATAATTCCTGTTTTGGCAAATTCCGCGGCATAGATATCATACTTAATATTTTGCTTACGTAAATAGGCAATGGAATAAAATAGTGAAAGACTAAGTAAAGCAATTTGACCAAACCACATGGGTACATGGAAGAAAAAATTGCGTATGCTTTGATATAGATTACCGACGTATGGAATCTTTACTAAAAAACTGGCTATAAAAGTGAAGAGCAATAACACGATGCATGTTATTTTCCACCAGGTAAACTTCATCTATGCTTCTTTTAAAGAAATTAATCTTTTGAGGGGGCAAAATTAGGGTAAAAGTTTCGGGATATTCTCTTTTTATTTCTTTTATTAATGCCGTAAACATCGTTCACATTTTGGCCCCTGGAAAACATAAGAAATATTCGGATATTAAAAATTTTCTAATTCAGTAACTTGCGCACATGGATCAGTATCTTCATCTTTTACAAAAAATTATAGAATCCGGAGTTGATAAAAATGATAGAACCGGCACAGGCACACGCAGCCTGTTTGGCCATCAAATGAGGTTTGCATTGGCGGATGGATTTCCATTGGTAACTACTAAAAAGCTTCATCTCAAAAGTATCATTTACGAGCTGCTTTGGTTTTTAAAGGGCGATACAAATATTCATTATCTAAAAGAGCATGGAGTAAAAATATGGGATGAATGGGCTGATGAAAACGGAGACCTCGGCCCTGTTTATGGAAAGCAGTGGCGTAGTTGGGAAGGGGTAGAAGGAAAAGTTGTTGACCAGGTTGCCGAATTAATGCATCAATTAAAGACCAATCCTGATAGCCGGAGGATGATAATAAGTGCATGGAATGTGGCTGACCTGCCGCAAATGAAACTAATGCCCTGCCATTGTTTATTTCAATTTTACACAACCCCGGCCAGCGCCAAAGATGGAAAAAGAAAACTATCATGCCAGTTATACCAGCGAAGTGCAGATGTTTTCCTGGGGGTTCCATTTAATATTGCATCTTACGCCTTACTCACAATGATGGTAGCACAAGTATGTGATATGGAGCCCGGTGATTTCATTCATTCATTTGGTGATGTTCACCTATATCAAAATCATTTTGAACAGGCGGAATTGCAATTAACCCGGAAACCATTTAATCTTCCACAAATGAAAATTAATCCGAAAGTGAAGGATATTTTCAATTTCTCTTTTGAGGATTTTGAGCTGGTTAATTATGAAAGCCACCCATCAATAAAAGCTCCTGTAGCAGTGTAGGTTAGTTTATTTGTTAATTAGTCTATTCAATTAATTTATACTGTGAAATTGGAACCTTGTAATTAAATAGGATTATTTTTCTAAAATATACATTGGAAAAGAATTAGGTGATAGGCAAATTCAATCAAAAGGAAATTTGATAACAAATAACCCCAATTAACTAATAAACAAATAAACAGACAAAAAATGCTTTCACACATAGTTGCCGCGTCTGAAAATAATGTAATTGGTTCAAATAATGAATTACCATGGAGCTTGCCTAATGATTTTAAATACTTTAAAAATAAGACATGGGGAATGCCGGTGATTATGGGAAGAAATACTTATGAGTCTCTTAAAAAATCTTTGCCCGGAAGAATAAATATTGTAGTCACTAAAAAAACGGATTGGCATCCGGATGGGGTTTTTGTTTCTCACAATATTCAATCTGCAATTGAAAAAGCAGAAGAAAGTGATGCCAAAGAAATTTTTATTATTGGCGGAGGTGAAATCTTTAAACAAACTATGGATATTGTTTCAAGAATATATATAACCAGGGTGCATACAAAAGTAGATGGAGACACATTTTACCCGGAAATAAATGCTGACCAATGGACAAAGACAAGTTCAAAATCTTTTCCTGCAGATGAAAAAAATAACTATCCCTATACCTTCGAAGTATGGGAAAAAAATCCTGGAAATTCTTAAACAAAATCGGGATGTATTCTTCTTTCCAGTTAGCAAAAAAATTTATTTATTATTACTTTAAAGCAAAAAACGGAAAGGGTCATGGCATACATTCGCCTTTTGTATTTGACTTTGTGAAGAATGTATTGAATGACAAAAAAAAATATGATTGTTATAAAATAATTGAGCCGTTACGCAAGCAATTATTAAATGATCACACACTTATTCCGGTAGAAGATTTTGGGGCGGGTTCTGCAGTAATTCCTTTCAAGAACAGAAAGGTGAGCGCTATCGCTGCTTCGTCTTTAAAAAAGAAAAAATTTTCGCAGCTACTTTTTAGGATGGTAAAATATTACAAGCCCGAAACCATTGTTGAACTGGGAACTTCTTTTGGAATTACGGCTTCTTACCTTGCTTGTGCTAATGCAGGTTCCCAGGTTTATACGCTCGAAGGTTCTAAAGCTATTGGAGAAATCGCGGTATCTGGTTTTAAAAAACTAAGCCTGGAAAATATTGATTTTATCCAGGGAAATTTTGACAGAACAGTTCCGGAAATATTGAACAAAATAAAAAGCATTGATTTTCTCTTTGTTGATGGCAATCATCGGCGGAATGCTACATTAGATTATTTTACGGAAAGTATAAAGAAAGCAAACTCATCGTCCATTTTTATTTTTGATGATATACATTGGAGCATGGAAATGGAAGATGCATGGCAACAGATAAAAGCACACGCTTCTGTAATCTTAACTATTGACCTTTTTTTTATTGGGCTTGTGTTTTTTAGTCCTGATTTTAAAATAAAACAGGATTTCGTTATCAGATTTTAAAATGCCAGATGAAAATAATTTTACTTCTTACTTTAACCTTTATCAGTCGTTCTTTAATTGCGCAGGACTTAAACTTGTATGAAAAGAAAACATTCCAAAAGAGCAATGAAACATTGCCTTACCGGATTCTTTACCCGGTAAGCTATGATGAAAATGAAAAGTATCCGGTGGTAGTTTTCCTGCATGGCGCTTTCGAAAAGGGAAATGATAATTCAAGCCAGTTGGTAAATGGCGGCTCATTGTTTCTTCGCGACAGTGTTAGAAAAAAATATCCTGCAATTGTGATATTTCCCCAATGTGCCGCAGATAAGGCGTGGGTTTATTTTGAAGATAAAAGAGATTCCACTGGAAAATTGACAGACGTTATTTTCCCTTTCCAAAAAAATGCTACTGTTCCTACGGCACTTGTAAAAGACCTTTTAGATAGTTTGTTAATTACAGGTATCGCAGATTCTTCCAGGATGTATATTGGAGGATTATCTCAAGGAGCTATGGGCGTTTACGATTTACTGGGCAGATATCCTGATTATTTTACAGCAGCTTTTCCAATGTGTGGTGCGGGTAATCCGGGACTTACAAAGCGCTACGAGAGAAAAGTATCCCTGTGGATATTTCATGGAGAAAAAGATGAAGTGGTAAAGCCGGAATATTCGCGGACCTATTATCGGCGACTCAAGCGGGGCGCAGCAGATGTACGCTATACAGAATATCCGGGAGTGGGGCATGATAGCTGGAACAATGCCTTTGCTGAAAGTGAATTGCTATCGTGGCTATTTTCAAAAAGAAAAAATAATTTGTAGAGCACCTTAAAGCATTTTGCGTCAAGGAAGAAAGCTTTGTTACCTTCATAAAAGTTGCTAATAAAAAATCAGGGTAAAAATTGAGCGAATTCTCTTTGCCCAAGAATTACAGATAAATAATAATTACTAATTTGACAGGAATAATTAACTATGAAAATAGGCGTATTGAAAGAAGCTGATCCTGAAACAAGAGTTTCCCTGCTACCCGAACATTTGGGAATTCTTAAAAAGAACAACGTAAATATAATTGTAGAAAGTGATGCAGGTGAAAATGCATTTGCCAGCAATGCAACCTACGAAGAACTCGGCGCAGCAATAGTTTCAAGGAATGAACTTCTTGAAACTGCTGATATTATTTTGTCAATAAATCCCGGGTCTATTGATATAGAAAATATTCAGTCGAAAATAATACTCGGGAATTTTCAACCATTGTACAACACTGACTTTATTAAGCAGTGCGCTGAAAAACAAATAACCGTTTTTAGTATTGATATGATACCACGTACTACACGTGCGCAAAGTATGGATGTATTGAGCAGCCAGGCAAATATTGCAGGGTATAAAGCTGTATTGCTTGCGGCTAATTTATTTCCAAAATATTTCCCCATGTTTATGACTGCCGCAGGAAGTATTCCTCCCGCAAAAGTATTAATTCTGGGAGCCGGAGTGGCTGGCCTGCAGGCCATAGCTACTGCAAGACGGCTTGGTGCCGTGGTAGAAGTATTTGATACAAGGCCTGCGGTTAAGGAGGAAGTGATGAGTCTTGGTGCAAAGTTTGTTGAAGTGGAAGGCGCTGCCAATGCAAGTGAAGCGGGTGGCTATGCAGTAGAGCAGTCAGAAGAATTTTTAAAAAAGCAAAAGGAAAAAATTGCTGAAAGCGTTGCGAAGGCTGATATTGTAATTACGACAGCTCAAATACCTGGGAAAAAAGCGCCTCTGTTGATTTCTGAAGAAATGCTGCAAAGTATGAAGAAAGGGTCAGTAATTATTGACCTGGCTTCAGCGACAGGAGGCAATACAAGCAATACGAAGGATGAAGAAACAGTAAGGTATAACGGCGTAAGCATTGTTGGAAATTCAAGGCTCGCGGCAAGCATGCCTTATGACGCAAGTAAATTGTATGGTAAAAATATCCTTAACTTTCTCGGGTTGATAATTGATAGTGAAGGCGC
>JBBSBD010000231.1:0-9850 GCA_038251675.1 Chitinophagales bacterium
ATTTGTTTTAGTGTTTACCCTGTAAGTAATATTTGCACCGGGTAAGAAATCAAGTACTTCAGTGTGCAAATGGCGGCGATCACTTTGCTTTAAACTTCCAATCACCTGGTCATAGTCTTCAAATCGCACACCATAAGTTGCTCGTAGTTTATCGCTGAACTGATTTTCCAATTGAAGAAACCCTGCATTTAAAATAGTGTTTGCGATATACCTGTATTGATCTCCGGCCAGCTCATTAAAGCCAAATTTGTTATTGGAACCATCTCCAAAATTTTCAGGGCTGAACACCTTATCAGCAGGCAGTAAGATCAGGTTGGGATTATCAGAAGGAAGATAAATTGCAAAAGGCCTTGAATCAAATAACCTGTCTTTCACCTGGAAAAAATATCCACCTTTTACAGATTGATCAAGGTTAAAAAGTTTGAATGACTTAGTGATGTCTGCTCCGGCTACATAGTTATAATCGTTTAGAAATCCATAGTAGCGGCTTCCTGATTTTTGAGAAGACTGCGATGCGCCTACGAGCAATTTATAAGGCTCATTCGCCGCACCAGGATCCTGGTTATACTGTATTCTTCTCTGATCAGGAATGTATTGATCTAAAATATTGAAGCTTCCAAACCAATGAAATTTAGCTTTTAAATCGACAAGATTATGTTCACCCGATATGGATGTATTGAAAAAAGTATTTGTTTTCAAAGCAAGCTCCGTCGCACGAATATTTTCACCCAGGAATGGGTCAAATTCAAAATCTTTTCCTGTTCTCGCATTTACATATTTGGTTGCGTTTACATTGAACAGGTTTTTAATTGAAATTTTATTGTTGTTATTTATTTGCAATGTAAGATTAGCCAATCCACCCCACAGCACATCACGGCTGTATTTTTTATCACTGTAATCATAAGTAAGAGAAGGAATATTATTATCAACAACAAACAGGCGATTTGTGATATAATCAGTTCTCTTATTAGACTGGTTGTAATTGATTGCGAACACTGCTCCCAATTTGCTGGTGCCTCCAAGTTTTGCATTGAAACCACCGCTTAGCTGAAAATTAGAATTTAGCAACGGGACAAAATTGGACGAAGTTTTATCCGCACTCCATACGTTCTTAAATAATTTCCCCAATTCAGTTTTATCGGCCCTGTCCATTGCATTGTATTTGGATTTTACAGGCAATGCATCCGGTATAGCCCTGAAGCCATCATCCATTCCAAGCCAGTCGAGGCCACCACCTTTGTAGGTGTAAAAATCTTTACCGATTGTTTGGGTATTAAAACCGGTTCCTACCACCACATTTAAATAATTTTTAGCCGGAACATCTTTAGTATTCACCTGTACAAGGCCACCCGCCCACTCACCGGAAAACTCAGGTACGAAAGCTTTGTTTACGATAATATTATCAATCATCCCTGCAGGAAAAATATCAAACGAAAATGTTTTCCTGTCAGGCTCTGTGGTTCCCAATAAAATACCGTTAAGCATAGTCTGGTTATATCGGTCATTCAATCCGCGTACAATAATGTACTTACCCTCTTGTATAGATGTACCGGGTATTCTTTTTAAAACTTCACTCGTGTTTTTATCAGGAGAACGTTTGATACTTTCGGCAGAAACAACCTGTGCAACTGTATTTGTATTTTTTTGATAGGCTATTAATGCGGCCGTGGTTTCCTGCCTGCGGGTTGTCCTTATCACAATTTCAGCCTCTGTTTTTACGGCAGTCTCCATTACCACATCAAGATTGATAAGCGCATCTGCATTTACCAAAACGTCTTCTATTTCTTTTGTTTGATAACCTACAGAAGACACCCTTACTACCTGCGACTTACCGGCGGGTAAGGTAAGCACGAAACGGCCGTCCTGATCGGTGGCAATACCTTTGCTATTTCCAACAACAGTTACTGAAACTCCGCTTAATGTTTTGCCCGTTTTTGAATCTGTGATCTTACCTTCGACCTTACCAGTTTGTGAGTATGTAGAGAAAGAAATTGCTGTAAAAAAAACCAGGTATAGTATATATCTCATGCATCATTTTTTTAATGCTGCAAAGAGAAGCAAAGCATGTTACGTCATAGTTATGTCAACGTTAACTAAAGGTTACCAAAGAGAAAGGAATGATTGCAGATTGACAATGTGCATAAATTGAGCACGAAGCGATATTAGATTATCAAAATCTGAATTGCATGCGACAGGTAAAAATGTCGTCTTTTACATCGGAAGTAAATCCAGGTAGTTGGGTCTTTTCATTTGAAACTTTGTCGTACCAAAAAACAAGTTTAAGATTTTCATTGATGTAATGAATATATCCAAATCCAAGGGTTGAGAATTTTATATCCGCACCGGAGAGATTACCCCCGGGTTTACCGATCTGGTTCCCCGGTACTGAAATATTTGGATCGTACCAATCATATTTAATTATAAACTGGTGTGCAGGGCTTATAAAATTTTGCAGAAAGTAAAAATAAGCACCGTCAAATTTTCTAATATAATAGCTTCCGGTTGCATCAGGCAAAACGAATGGAGTTTCTGTACTGGAAGCTAAACCCGTTTGTTTCCCGGTGATGTATTCTGCGCGAAATTCAGTAAAGCCAGCTTTACATTTTATTTTCATTTGCGCATCGGCGCCATAATATTTCCTTGGCGCTATCCTGCCGAAATTATTTATTGAAGAATCGACCCGAAAATTTTTAGCAACATCATCTATTTTGTAAATATATTTTGTGCTTTGAAGCAGGCCGCCATCAAGATACGATGCAGCAACGGAAAAAAGCAGTCCTTTTCCAAGAGGATAGGGTTTGAGCCCCACTCTTGTAATGAAATCTTTATGGCTGTCAAAATCGGCAGAAGCAGACAGTCCCTGCCCGTTAAAAAGGCCGGCATCAATTTTCAGGTAGCGAAGGGGATGATTTGGCTTACGGGGTTCAAAAGAAACCATGATTCCAAGATCACGTTCGGTCTTCATCAGTATCTGGCTCATTCGTCCGCGCTCAGGACTTTCCCGGTCTGACGAGGAAAGATTGAGCTCATAACTAAATGGCCTTGCAAACATACCAGCCGCAAAAGAGAATAACTGGTATTTATTTTCAAATATCCTCCCCCAAAAATCCCTGATAAATACACCGCGTTCCGTTCCATCAAACTGAAAAACAAATTGAACGGAAGCCTTGTTGGTTTTATTAAATCTTATATAATCAAACCTGATTCGCCCCCGCCTCAACATAAAACGATTGTTCACATTTGGCGGGAAATCGCCACCGATATAATTTTTCGCGCCTTTTTCCTGGGCGAGTTGAAACTGCGGTTGCATATACCCACCGATGCGAATGTGATTAAAACGTTGCGAAACATCTAACACAGATTTCCCAATTTCTTTGGTGGTATCTACCATATCCATCAGAAACTGTGAGTGGCAGCGAAAAGCAAGCAGGGAAAAGACCGCAATAAGGCAGAAACGCATGTACTAAAAAAATATGTCTTCAAATATAATGCAATTGATATCTTGTGTTAAGAAATCATTAACAAAGGCAAAAGAGGGAATATAAAAAGCTATAGTCCTACTTTTGCGCAAATTCATTTTTCATGGCTCTTAATTCGATATTAAAATTATTTCTTCCAAAGGATAAAGTTTTTTTCCAGTTGTTTGAAAATGTGTCCGAAACCGTGGTACAAATGGCTGCAAAACTTAAGGAAGTAGTGAACGAAACTGACTTTGAAAAGAGAGCCTTACTTATAAAAGAAATCGAAGATCTTGAACATGTAAACGATGATTATACACATCGCATATTTACCGAGCTTGGCAGAAATTTTATTACCCCATTTGACCGGGAAGATATTCACTACCTGGCCACAGCTTTAGATGACATTTGCGACTACATCTATGCCTCGGCCAAAAAAATCAATTTTTACAAGGTAAACCCCGACGATGTAGGATTCAGAAAAATGGCTGAACTTATTGCAAATAGCTGCGGTGAAGTACGAAAGGCCGTGGCGGAATTAAGAGATATGAAGAACCTGCGCAGGATCACTGATGCAATGGTGTCTATAAATAGTATTGAAAACCAGGCTGACGATGTTTTTGATATGAGCATTGAAAAACTTTTTGAAACCGAGCCGGATGCCAAAGAGGTAATTAAAAAACGCGAAATATACCAGGTAATGGAAATTGTGACCGATAAGTGTGAGGATGCAGCCAACGTGGTAGAATCAATCATAATCAAATACGCTTAGTTAATTAGCCAATATGCTAATGAGCTAATTAACCAATTAGCACATTATTGAAACGGCACATTACCACATTTTCGAATTAGCACATTATAAAAAATGACCTTTCTCATTATTGTTATTGCTTTCGCACTTATTTTTGATTTCATCAATGGCTTTCACGATGCTGCGAACTCAATAGCAACGGTAGTATCTACAAAAGTGCTCACTCCATTCCAGGCCGTCATGTGGGCTGCTTTTTTCAATTTCGTTGCCTTTTTTATTTTTAAAGATCACGGGGTTGCAAAAACGATTGCCAACCTCGCCAAGCCGGAATATGTTACACTGGTGGTGGTTTTAAGTGCCCTCGTTGCTGCTATTATATGGAACTTGTTAACATGGTGGCTTGGTATTCCTTCTTCGTCTTCACATACTTTGATAGGAGGTTTTGCCGGGGCGGCTATAGCGCACGCTGGCATTCATTCGGTAAACCCTGATCCTGTAATAAAAACTGTTGGCTTTATTTTCCTGGCGCCTTTGGTGGGAATGATTATGGCTTATATCATTTCACTTTGGTTTATCAATTCTTTCAGAAAAGGTATCGTTCCAAAAATAATTTCAATATGCGTTATTCTATTTGTAATCTTCTTCTTAAGAGAAATTCTTGAACTTGATAACAGCAAAATATCATCTCACTACGAAAGTTATCCGTTGCGGGTTATATTTTATACCCATAATTTCAAATGGGTACTTATGGCATTTATTTTAATAGTAATGGCCATATTTACTTTCTACTTAAATAGTTTAAACACTGCCAAATCGCATAAGTGGTTTAAAAGACTGCAACTTGTGTCTTCTGCTGCTTTTAGTATTGGCCATGGAGGTAATGATGCGCAAAAGGTTATGGGAATTATATTTGCGGCAATGGTAGCTCATGGTTCCATCACAGTTGATTCGCCGATGCCTTTCTGGATTCCTATTGCATGCTACTCAGCTATTGCACTCGGTACCATGAGCGGCGGCTGGAGAATTATTAAAACAATGGGAACTCGCATAACAAAGGTTACTCCTTTTGAAGGGGTTGCCGCAGAAACCGCCGGAGCAATTACGCTATTTGTAACAGAATCTTTAAAAATTCCTGTAAGCAGCACCCACACCATTGCAGGTTCCATTATAGGGGTAGGCGCTACTAAAAGATTATCGGCGGTGCGTTGGGGCATTACCGTAAACCTGTTGTGGGCATGGGTCCTTACAATTCCTGTGAGCGGGCTACTTGCAGCAGCCGTTTATGGGCTCGTGAGCCTTTTCATCAAGTAATCGGCTATTTATTCTCTCATATTATTTATTTTTTCTTTCTTTTGTGTTATGAAGAAAATATTAGTTACCGGAGGTTGTGGATACATTGGTGCTCATACCCTTGTTGATTTAATTGAGAATGGATTTGAACCCATCTGTGTAGATAACAATTCAAAATCTACAACATCATTACTTCTTGGTGTAAAAAATATTACAGGGAAAGAGGTGAAAAATTATAAAGTAAACCTTTGTAACTACGACGATACTTTTGCAGTTTTCCAGGAAAATACCGATATAAAAGGAATTATTCATTTTGCCGCTTACAAGTCGGTTGGCGAGTCAGTGAAATTTCCACTAATGTATTTTGAGAATAATTTATTCTCACTTATAAATATTTTAAAATGCGTCAAGGAATTTAATATTTCCAATTTCATATTTTCATCCTCATGTACGGTATATGGTGGCCCTGATGAAATTCCCGTAACTGAAAATTCCCCGCTGAAGCCTGCAGAATCGCCTTATGGAGCAACAAAACAAATGGGTGAGGATATTGTGAAGGAAGTAACCAATGCGCAAAACAGAAGTATTTTGTTAAGATATTTTAATCCCGTAGGCGCACATCCATCGGCAATTATAGGAGAGTTGCCCCTCGGCAAGCCTGAAAATCTCGTGCCTGCTATTACGCAAACTGCTATTGGAAAATTAAATAAAATGACTGTTTACGGCGATGATTATCCCACAAGAGATGGTTCATGCGTTCGCGACTATATTCACGTATGTGATATTGCCCATGCACATACATTAGCCCTTCAATATTTGATAGATAATAAAAATACGTCGCCCTGCGAGATATTTAATCTTGGTTCAGGAAACGGTGTTACAGTATTAGAAGCTATAAGGTCATTTGAAAAAGTAAGCGGGGTAAAACTCAATTACGAAATAGGCCCAAGGCGGCCCGGGGATGTAGTTGCTGTTTATGCAAATAACGAACTGGCAAAAAAAGTACTGGCATGGAATCCCGGTTACACATTAGATGAAATGATGGCTACTGCGTGGAAATGGGAACTAAAGCTTAAAGCAGATGAATCACTTCACAATAATCCCAACTTTCAATTAAACTGATAAAATAGATTGATTTTTATTTACCCGGTGTGGATAAAAGCTATTATTATTTTTATGCGTTCCCTCTAATCAGTAATTTGCACACTCTCGATTTTTACATCAAAAAAATATTTTACTGTTATGATCAAAGATATTGTTGCCAAAAATGAAAAAGAAACCAGGGGCGGATTTGGAGAAGGCATATATGAATTGGGTAAAACAAATGAAGATGTAGTTGTATTGACTGCAGACCTTGCCGGATCATTGAAGCTTCATCCTTTTATAAAAGATTTTCCAGACAGGTATTTACAGTGCGGGATAGCCGAAGCCAACATGATTGGAATCGCAGCAGGCTTAACCATTGGCGGGAAAATTCCTTTCACAACAACCTTTGCAAATTTTTCAACAGGAAGAGTGTATGATCAGATACGGCAATCTGTTGCTTACTCAAATAAAAATGTAAAGATTTGTGCTTCACATGCGGGCCTTACACTTGGAGAAGATGGTGCAACTCACCAGATATTAGAAGATATTGGACTTATGAGAATGCTGCCCGGAATGACAGTTGTAGTTCCATGTGACTTTAACCAGACAAAAGCTGCAACTCTTGCTGTTGCTGATTACGAAGGCCCGGTATATTTAAGATTTGGAAGGCCAAAGTGGCCCAACTTTACAGAAGAAAATCAAAAGTTTGAAATAGGGAAAGCCCAGGTATTATCTGAGGGAAGCGATGTTACCATTTTCGCTTGCGGCCATCTCGTATGGAAGGCCATTGAAGCGGGAAAAATATTGGAAGAAAAAGGCATAAGTGTAGAACTAATAAACCTGCATACCATTAAGCCGCTGGATGAAGAGGCAATTATAAAATCAATTCAAAAAACAAAGTGCGCCGTTACTGCGGAGGAACATAATATTCTCGGTGGAATGGGTGATGCGGTTGCACATGTAGCGGTAAGAAATTTCCCAATTCCTATAGAATATATTGGTACAAAAGATACTTTTGGAGAAAGTGGAAAGCCGGAAGATCTCTTGAAAAAGTATGGCCTCGATACACCAGATATCGTGAAGGCTGCAGAAAAAGCAATGTCAAAAAAGAATTAGCGAATTGTAAGGTTTTATTGTGGAATGATTGTTGGAGTTTTGATCTTATGAAAAAATTTCTGCCGTTCCTGGTGTTCCTTTCTCTCACCGCATTTATTTCCTGTAAAAAAGATGATGCTAATAATAACTGTATGAAAGACCCGGTAGATCCGAATTGTAATTGTCCTTTACTAACAAACTATGTTTGCGGTTGTAACAATCAAACTTATGAAAACAGTTGTGAAGCAGCATGCGATGGCATTACAACTTATACAACAGGGAAATGCCCTTAATTCTTCCTTAATCACGAACAACCTATTGGTATTGATCAATAGTCATTGGTCATTTACTAATACTTCCGGGTATTGACGCAATGACCTAATGACTCTTTGACTTATCAGATCACTTCACTTCCCTCAACTCATTCCATCTTGAAGTATATCTCGGTGATCGAAATTCTTTTCTCATTTTCCAATCCGTATTAATTCCCGAAGCGGCAAATTTCACCTTATCATCCCGCATGCTGAAGTTCAGGTTATCAAGTATGTTCATTAAAAATCGTTTGTTGTTTTCTGCTGCAGGTACAAATAAATTACTTTGAATAGATGTATCCGCAACAATGCCGCTCAACATCACTCCTGCTTTTTTATATTCTTTGCCGGGCTTAAATATTTGTTCTGCAAGCCGCATGGCAGGTGTAATTAATTCGCTGGTGATAGATGTGGGCACCGGCAAAGTATCGTGAGCGCTTATAGTAGCTCCATGGCTAAAATTTGCGGAATGGCTTTCTTCCTTAGCCACAACAAAAATGCTTATTACAGAAGCAGCGCAATTTTGCCGTCTCAATTTTTCTGCTGCTCTTGAAGTATACGTAGCCAATGCTTCTTTTATATCACTAAGCTTTCTTACATTTCTGCCAAACATGCGTGTGGTTGCTATCATCTTTTTTTCAACCAGCTCTTCTTCCATACCTATGCATGAAATTCCTTTCAATTCTTTTATTAGCCTTACACCTACCACACCACCCAAGTGTTTGCTGGCCCATTCTTCGGGCATGTTTCGCAGGTCCCACGCACTGGTAATTCCCCAACCTGAAAGCTTCTCGGCATAGGCTCTTCCCACTCCCCAGATACCAGAGACAGGAGTAGTTTTCAATACGTCTCTTATGTCACTGTCATCTGTAAGCGTGTACACACATTTAGTTGCAATTTTATTTTTTTTAGCCAGGTGATTGGCAATTTTTGCAAGCGTTTTTGTTGGTGCTATACCAACAGAAACCGAAACCCCTGTCCATTGTTCAACAGTTTCTCTCATTTGCAATGCATATTTATCAAGAAGGTTTTTATCTATCATCCGCACATCTAAAAAAGCTTCATCTACTGAATACACTTCCACATTGTCAGCGCCAACCAACACTCGCAAGGTATCCATTACCCGCATGCTCATATCACCATACAAATTATAGTTGGATGAAAATGTTGCGACGTCATGTTTTTCAATTAAATGTTTCGCTTTAAAATAAGGACCGGCCATTTCAACACCTAATTCTTTTGCCTCATCACTTCGCGAAATGATACAGCCATCATTATTGCTCAAAACCACTACAGGTTTTTTTTGCAGCTCCGGTCGAAAAACTCTTTCACAGGAGCAATAGAAACTATTGCAATCAACTATTGCCTTCAGCCCTTTTCCGCTTTCTGCTGAAAACTTTTTTTGAATTTTTTCTATTCGATCTACGTTGTTCATCAAAATTTTTTTAAAAACCCTTCCGAGTTGCTTTCATGGTACTCCTTGTCCCTCTCCTTCGGAGAGGGGTTGGGGTGAGGCCCCCTACGTCCTGTGGATCACATAAGTTACTACTCCCCATACGGCAAAATCTTCACAGGTATTATCAATATGTATTGGCGACAGTTTGGTGGAATCTGTCAGCAGCCTCACATTATTATTTGTTTTTTCAAAACGGCGAATCAGCATGTCACCGTTTAGTATAGCAATCACAATTTTACCATTTCCTGCTTTTAAAGAACGGTCTACGATTGCCACATCGCCTTTGCAAATCCCTGCTTCTTTCATTGCATCGCTGCTTACCCGCATAAAAAAAGTGGCTGGCTTATTCCGTATCAGTTCTTCGTTGAGGTCAATGCCTCTTTCCATATAATCGTCGGCAGCG
>JBBSBD010000232.1:0-9796 GCA_038251675.1 Chitinophagales bacterium
ACCCGAGCGACTATACACGCATTGATGCGTGGGTAAAGCGAATAAAGTATTGGCTGAACAAAGGCATAGAGGATATTTACTTTTTCATGCACATGCACAACGAAGCAACGTCACCGGAACTCACTGTGTACCTCGTTGATAAAATGAATGAAGAATGCGGACTGAATCTTATATAAAGCGGGCGTTTGTGAAAGAGTGTAACACAATAAGCAACTAAAAGCAATCCCGTCAATTTCATTTAACTGAAACACTTTCAATTTGGAATCCAAACAATACACCCCCTTTATCAGCGACCTTTAGTTCAGAACTGTTTAATTAGCGCAACGATTCACTCTTAAAATACCCAGGCGAATGCCCTCTTCCACAGCTTTTGTCCGGGAGTTTACATCAAGTTTAAAAAGTATTGAAGAAATGTGATGATCGACTGTTTTAGGAGAAATGTATAGTGTTTCTGCTATCTCTTTGTTCTGCACTGCGCTTTTTAATAAGTGAAGAACGTCTAACTCGCGGTTTGTTAATTGCGCAGGATTTGTTTTGGTACTTTCTCTTAAACCTCGGGGGATTTTTCTGATGCCTGAAGACCGCATTTTCATTTTCATTTTTTCACATACCGCATCTGCGTTTAACTGCTGCATCATTGCCAGTGCCTTTCTTTTATCATCTTCATCACCTTCAAACAATATAAGTGCGTGTTCATATGCTGAACCTTTTTTATTCCAAAACGAGACTTCCTTCGGACTCATCGCAGCTCCCGTCTTTTCGCCCGGAAGAAGAAAGTTCTTTCCTGTTTTTCTCAACCAAAAGTAAAATTTGCTCTCTTTAGAAAATTTCCCCAACTGAACCATTGTATTTATTTTCTCTACTAAAACTTCTTCCTCAATACAGTTCTTTCCACTTATCCATTCATATTCCAACAGTGCCAGGAACACCGGAATAATTCTTTGAAGTTCTGTAGTTTCAACGGCTTTATTTTTTGCCTCAACCAACAATGCTGGCCCATCCACATCTCCCCTCCGTATTTTAATTGTTGCTGCTACTGTCAGCGCTCCGATTCTTATGACGGGTGGCAGGTTTTCTTTTTTCAACAGGTTATCTGCTATAATATATGCCTCATTCCAATTCCCCATTTCGAGGTGCAGTCTTGCCTCTGAGGATAACATATATAATTTGAGTGAATCGATTTGTTTTTCTTCACAATAATGTATCCCCTGCTCTAAATATTTTTTTGCTGAATCATAATTTTTTATGGTAACCCAATTGGATCCCAGGCTGCTATAGACCCTTGCTATATGCTCGTGGTAAGATTTCTTTAATGCAATCTGCAGGCTTTGCTCGAGTAGCTTAATGCCTTCGTTGCGCGATTGATCCTCCATCATCATTGCAGAGCCCATATTAATGAGTGCGTCACTAATGGTTTCGTGATCATCAATTTCTTCAGCGATTGCAATTGCCTTCTCGCCCCAGAAAATACATTCAACCACATGATCGATTTCGGATTTTAATTTCGACATATTGCTGCATGCCATTGCTTTTGCCCGTGAAGCGGCTTCACCCTTTAATACTTCAATTGCCTGTTCAGCAAAACTTTCTGCTTTTATACGGCTACCCTCATACCACCAAAGTTTTGAAAGAAAACTGAGGCCATTGCCGATTTCTTCCAATTCATTTTTCTCTTTCCTGATTTTTAAAGCCTTTGCCTGGTAAATAATCGCGTCTTTTACCTGGTTGGTGAGATAGCATTCGTACGCATAATCTTCGAAAAGTTTCACCAGCTTTTCTAAATCTTTTTTATCATAGTATTCTATGGCCGTGAAAAATAATTTTGCCGCTTCCAAATGCGAACCTACGGAAGCTGCGTGTTTTGCAGCGATAGGAGCATACTGAAATACCAGGTTATTCTCATTCGCGTTTTTTGCATGATGTACAATACGTTCTATTTCTTCCTGTTCTTCGAAAGCTATCAGGAAAAGCGCAAGCAAATTTTTATGCAGCGCAACACGCTTAAATGGTGAAAGAGAATTTTCAATAGTTCGCCGGTACAGTTCATGTTTAAAATGAATCCTCCCACTCATTACCACAAGGATTTTTGACTCCAGGCAATTTTCGATTGGGGTGTGCATGGTAATGTCAATCTTTATAAATCGCTCAAGTTCCAATCCTTCCGGAATTACAGATAATAATTGCCATGAACTTTTTGTCGCTTCGTCCTGGCGGTTATAAACTGACAGTATTGAGTCTTTAATATTATCGGGAATGCCGGGACTGTAAGAAGCTAATATTTCATTTACATAAAATGGATTTCCGCCAGAGATATTATAGACGTTTTCTGCATTATATCCTTTTTCATTGGCAAGCTGATTCACCGATTCTTTTGACAATGGTGTTAGCTCAATTCGTGTGAATGTATCCGTTGGAAGGTCGCCGAGCAAATTTCTCAATGGTTGCCTTTGATTAATCTCATCGTCCCTGGAAGTGAGAATAAACAGGCATTGAGTTCTGCTGATTCTTCTGGCAAAAAATTTTATGAAATCAAGTGTTCCTTCATCAGCCCAGTGAATGTCTTCAAAAACGAGTACGACAGGCAGTGCACTATCAGAAAATTCTTCCACAAATTTTGTAAATAATTCTGTCACTGATGAAACCGAATAAATATTATCAGCCCAGGTTTTCTTAATCTGCCCGGCAACATCATATAAAGGAGCAAGAGGACGAGGCGCAAAAAGTGAGTCACAAGCGCCTATATACTGTACACTGTTTTCTTCAACTTGTGTTAGAAATGCTTTTATCAATGATGTTTTGCCGATACCTGCTTCTCCTGTAATAAAGAAACAATGACCTTCTCCTGCAGGAATTTTTGTAAACCGGCTTTGCAAAATTTCAAGAAAATTGTCCCGTTCAATCAGTTTCATTTTATATCAGTAATAACATTGATGGCTTTATGCCAGTGAGGAATTTTAAAAGTGACCAGCCTGCAACAACGGCAGATTGAAAAACCAAGTGCAAAAAAATAACAAAAGCTAAATTAATAATATCCTGCCTAAACTAAGGTTGATAAAATTTTGATTGATCCAACGCCCGTATACTTGCATAAACCGATTGTTAACGGCTAAGCTTATGTTCGTCAAATTATTACTTCAATATGTTGCCTCATAATCGAATGATGTTCAAAATCGTCTTGCTCGCTATATGCACAAATGAACCAAATTTTTGTCTCTTCCAAAAGAGAACAATGGAACTTGTCAAGCTGCTTTTGAGAAATGCTGAATTTCATTGTAGTTCCGCTTCCATTTTCGATACAACTAAAATTACTAATGGATGACTTGCTACCTATTGATTTTGTTTCCTTATGAACTCCAACCGAAACCACATATTGGTCTTCAACTTTGCTCATACTGTTTTTTGAAGCACCCATAATCAAATTTGTACCAACAATATTATTTGCAGAATTAAAGCCCAGGGCTACCCAACCATCTGTTGGAGCAAATACTTCAAACGAAACTGCGTCTGCAGTGGTTTCCCACTTAATGACCATCTTTTCTACTTTAATTTCTTTCACTTTATTTTCGGTTTGTTCAGCTTGAAAAAACATCGCAATTGCCAAAATTAATAGGTGTCTCATTTTATGAAATTTCTTTTAGTACATCTGAAAAATTGCTTTGTCCCCAATGCTCTGCATACTTACCATCTTTTAGCCTGATGATGTCAATAATGTTGATTTCAACTTTTTTGTTGCTTGGCGCAATACCAAATATATCACCTGTGTGCGTAGCTGAAATTTTCTTTCTTGTAGTAACCAAATCATCTTCTGCAACCTGTTTTAAAATTTCCACTTTTAAATCCGGAAAGCCTTTTCTTAAAACTTCATTTAAAAAGAAATGAAAACTCTCTGCACCATTTGGCATGCCTGCCGGCGCTGAGTGATTCACCACATCGTTTGCTAATAATTCTGCGAATGATTCGGTTAAGCCTTGCTCAATACATTCCTTATTGAAACGGGTTACAATTGCTTTGTTTTGTTCGGTTGTTTGCATATTTTTTATTTTAAATTAAGATGCAAAACTACTTCGCTATGGAAGCCGGTGTTAAGGCTGTTCGTTCAATATATGTTGCTAAAAGTTCAAATGTTGCATTTGAAACTCTTTCGGAGTAGTTCCAAACATTTGTTTGAAAGATTGGGTAAAACTCGAATGGTTCTCATATCCTAATTTGTAAAATATTTCGCCTGGTTTTTCTTTATCATAAATCAATAACGCTTTTGCTAACTCCATTCTTTTTTGAAGCATCCATTTGTTTGGAGAAGTACCGTAAATTTTCAAAAAGCGTCTTTTGAAAGTGGATAAACTTATGTTGCAAAGAAATGCCATATCCTCAATACTGATATTTGTGGTGATGTTATTCTCTACTATTTTTCTTATTTCAAAATCATTTAATCCGGAATTTTTCAGCACTTGAAAAGCTAAAATTTTTGTTGGGTAATTTTCAAGTAAATGAAGCATCAGTTCTTCAAATTTTATCAACTTCATTTCAGAAGAAATTTGAATTTTCGGTTGAAAAAGCAGGCCTAATGAAGCAATATAATTTTTTATAAAGTCGTCTTTGGTAAAAGACAGGAAGGCTTCTCTGGAAATTCTCTGTCCTTTGGTAAGCAGATTTATTTTGGCTTGATATTTTAATAAAAAATTTATCAAAAGGTTGTTGTCAAAAAAAATCAATATACTTCTAAAGGGTACTCTTTCAGATAATTTCATGGAAACCAAACAATTTCCCGTTGAAAGAAAATGAATTTCTTTGTCTGTAATTTCAATTTTTTTCTCTGCAAAGTGCATTGTCTTTTCGCCCGAAATCACAAGACTAACGGCATTCATTCTTAAAATACTTTTTCCATAAAATGTCTGTGTAGGGGCAGCATAATTATGAAAAATTAAATCATCTGGGTTGCTACCCGTTTCAAAATTTATGTCGTCAGGTAAGGTAAAAATGCCCATAGTTAACTCTATCGTTTCGTTTGCAATGGTGATGTCGTAGTCTTGCCGCTAACATTAAAATTATAATAATTTGAGCAGGTCCGGGGGAGTTTCAATTATTTAATCAGCACTGCCCGGATCAATTATCGCCTTTATTTCTTCAATTATATTCACAGGAAAATTTCCAATTTTAGCATGTTCCCTTATATCATCTTCTGTTTCGGCTACATGGACACAATACATTTTATCATCGGTAATAAAAGATTGTATCCACGAGTAAGGCTTGCCAAAATCTGCAATGATGTCAACAGAAGTTTTGGAAAGTGACTTTAATTCATCTGGTGTCATATTTCCTGCGCCGGGTAATTTTCTTTCAACGATAAATTTTTTCATTTTTTAAGTTTTACGGTGTAATACAAAGTTTGTTTTAATACTGAGAAATAGAGAGAAAATTCTCCCTATTTTGCACAAAACATTCCCCATATTATCACCTATTGTTGAACAACAATAAAAAGTGCTCCGGCTTAGTGCTGCAAAACAGACACGATCTCATCTTTCAATTTATTTACTTTGTCAACGATAGGCCCGTCAACTAAAACTCCGAGATTTACCGCCATAAAAACATACGTATTTTCCTTTGGGAAATAATACATTTCGCATCCGGCGCCAAGGCCACCTCCGCCATGGCCAAGGACCTGTTCCCCGTTTATTACGAGATTAAACAATCCCATTCCATAAACCGGTTTTCCATCATTACCATTTACCCATCTTTGCATTTCCTGCATGGACGATGGAGCTAAAACTTTCCCCATCATCAATGCTGTAAAGAATTTGAGTACATCCGCCGGTGTTGCCACGATGCCATCATCACCTATTAGAGAGGCAACGTTAGATTGCTGCAATGTCGAAACATTTTCCAAAATGCCATTGCTAAACCTGTCCAAATATGAATTCACCAGGTTTGAATATTGCAAATAATTGACATCATTTCTATAATGAGTGTTTGTGAGGCCCAGCGGGCTAAAAATTTTATCCTGCATATATTTTGCGTGATCACCGGTGATGGCATCTACGATAAGTGCAAGCAAATCATAGTTGGTATTTGTATAGGAATATTTTTCTCCTGGATTGAATTTTGGTTTCTGTTTTTTCACAAACTCTAAATATTGAATGGTAGAAAAAACATAAGTTGGATGCTGCAAAAGATATAATCTTGCTCCGGCATCTTCTGTAAACTCTGCAACGCCGGATGTATGATTCAACAACATGCGAACAGTAATTTTATCTGCGTTGGCAATATAACTGCTATACTTTTCCGGCAGGTAAGTGGTGATAGCCGTATCCAAAACAATTTTTCCTTCTTCTCTTAATTTTAGAACAGCGGTAGCCAAATAAGTTTTAGTAACGCTTTGTACATATTGCAAATGGCAGGGCTGCATAAGCGTTTTATTTTCTATGGAGTTGTATCCCGCAGCCTTTGTCCACCAACCTTCGCTGCCGGAATAAACAGCGACTGAAATTCCCGGTATGCCCTGTTTACTATAATCAGATATTAATTTGCCTAAGGTGTCTGCTTTTGAATAAGACATATTATCAGGCACACTATCTAAACAATCCATCGAACTAAACTGGTGAATATCCTTTGCACAACCTGATAAAATAAGAACAATTCCTAAAGTAATTCTGAATATTTTCATTTGAATATTTTAATTTTTAAAGTGAATTCTTGACCCAATTTGTATTAATGTGTTAGGCACTACAGGCAGCACTTTATTATAATTCACCATCAGCATAAGCTGGTAGCTTACAAAAGGAGCGATATAAGTATCCCTGGAAAATTTATTATAGCCAAAAGATATTCCAATGGGAATAATGGGTAACCACTTTCCCTGGTGCTGTGCAGAAACCCATTGACCATTTTTCTGCTTAAAAGATTTGACCGGCCGAAATGCATACAAAGCTCCAAATCCAATTTTAGCTTCAGTATATATGGGAGATATTATAGTTGGCCGCCAGGAGGATTGCGTATAAAAGCCGATACCATTTCCTGCATTCTTATTTCGATACCATAAAAAATTAAATTGTTGTGCCCATGCATGTGTGCTACCTAAAGATATTTCAGTACCAAGCCCAATGCCTGCATTAGAAAAATTAGATTTCACATATTTAAAAGGAAACGTGAGAGAATGAAATTGCATAGAAACTACCAATGGAAAATTTCTATATTGTTTAGGCTGATGAACCTGGGCTTTAATAACTAAAGAAAAGAAAGTGAAGATAAATGCCGTCAAACAATGCTTCATAATTTTATAATTTTCGATGGCAAAACTATAAAACCGAAGTACCTAAATTGTATTGTGGAAAGGTTTATTCCTTGTAGTGTAGCTATTTTCTCCTTAAAATGCTTTGGGAAAATGTATTGTTTATCTGCCTTTCTTTAAAATGTATCGTTTTTCAGCCCGAAACGTTTTCAAATTCCTGCTGATACCATTCTTTGAAGGAGGCGGCTTTTATACGGCTAACAGAAAGAGGGGAAATAATATTTTTAGAAGGCATGATTAAAACATCCAGTTTGCCATTTTCCATTTTTTGAAAGCCGGTTATTAACCGGCGATGAAGTAAGAACTGGCGGTTGAGCCTGAAAAATAATAAAGCCGGAAGATCGGCTTCAATTTTATCGATGGACTGGTCTAACAGAAATTTTTTTCCGGATATAGTTGAACAGGTAACATAATCGCCAGCGATATAAAATCCCGCAATATCATTATAAGGTAAGATCATTTCAGTTTTACCATTCTTTACGGTAAAACCATCTGTAAATATTTTATGCAGTTTTTCTTTGGTTACAATATTTCTCTCCTTTTCTGTTTTATTTTTTTTCCATTCTGAATAAAAATGGAAGCTTACATAAATGCCATTTACAACAAAAAACCAGATAGAAATAATGAAGATGTCATATTTATAAAACGAAACCGGAACTGGCTTATTGGTTGCTATTGCATTTACAAAAAGAGTAAGCAAAATAATAAGCGCAACTCCAGACGTAAGCGTAGTAAGAGTTTGAATAACTATTCTTTTAATCACTCCGTTTTCATAAGGCAATTTTTTTTCAAATTGAAGAATAATGTACCGGGTAAGGAGCCAGGCGGCATAACCTTCAAAGGTGTCAAGTGAAAATGTAAGAACAGTAAACCAGTTAAACTGTATGTTATCATAAGTAAGATAGTAGTTAACTAAATTAATAAAAGGTATTACCAGTAGAAAAAATTTAATGTCCCACGGTATTCGCTTTATCCTCTTCATAATTCAAAATTGAATGTAATCTTTGATTTTTCCTGCAATTTTTTTATGTATGGTATTATAAAATTTTATAGGATAAAATAGGTAATAGCTTTTTTAAAATAGGGATAGACCGGTAAATGTATAATAGAATGATTGCATTTCTTTGCAGTTCCGAACAAAACTCTTATAGCGGCAATTTTAAATGCTTAAGTTAATTTGTATTTATATTAGTGAATCAACTCGTGGAGAATGGTAAACCTGTATACAAAAATTGAGGACAGTAATTTTTTCCCAAAGTTCCAGGTAAACGAATTGCTGTTTGTTGAATATACCTGTATGCAGGAAGAAACCAAATTTGGATTATGGTCTCACAATAATTATTTCGCATTTATATCTGCGGGTAAAAAAATGTGGAAGTCAATTTATCACTCGTATGAAGTGGATGAAGGAGATATCATCTTTGTGAAAAAAGGAGCGAATCTTACACACCAGTTTTTTGAGGATCAGTTTTGTGCAATCTTTATGTTCATTCCCGATGATTTTATAAAATCATTCCTGGAAAAAAACAGCGCTTTATTAAGTACTTCTCAAAAGAATATTTCTGCACAGGATGCCGTGCTTCGTGTGCGACCTGATGAACTGCTGGAGCAATATTATCATTCTATCAAATCTTATTTATCACTCTCGCAAAAACCAAATGAGCAACTGCTTTTGTTGAAATTTGAAGAATTGCTCTTAAGCCTTTTTTCAAATAAAGAGCATCAGCACTTAACTGATTATTTTATTTCTCTTTGTCAAAACCAGGAGCATCAAATGGGCCGCGTTATGGAAGATAACTTTGCTTATAATTTGAAACTTGAAAATTATGCAAGGTTGTGTCACATGAGCTTATCTACATTTAAAAAATGTTTTAAAAAGCACTATAACACTACGCCTGCGGTATGGCTTAAAAATAAAAAACTCAATCTTGCTCTTCAGCATGTACTCGGTACAGATGTGAGCATCAACCAGATTTCTCTTGAATGTGGGTTTGAAGACACTTCGCATTTTATAAGGGTTTTTAAAGAAAAATATCAGCTTACTCCGCTGCAGTACCGGCAACAGTTTGCGAAAGCAGTAGTTACCCAAGCTTAACCCTTACAGTCGATTTATCAGACTTATTAGCCCATCCCTTTCCTCGCAGTGCATCTAATTTTGTTGCCTGATTAAAACACATAATCAGTGATTTTTTTAACCAAATAAATACAACAAAAAATGAATACGAATTACATAGCTGATGAAATTAAAGAAACCATTCAAAGTGGTATTTCAACCAATATTTTAATGCGTCATCTAAACTCTTTTATTGAGAACGACTTGGAAACATTGATGCTGGACTACACAGATGAATCCGTTTTCATAACACAGGATGCAACATACACCGGCATCACAGAGATTAAAGAATTTTTTACAAACCTGGTGATCCATTTTCCCAAACAGAAATGCACATTTGAATTAGACAAACTGGTAGTGAAAAATGAATTGGGATTTATTGTTTGGCATGCCAATAC
>JBBSBD010000233.1:0-9747 GCA_038251675.1 Chitinophagales bacterium
ATCAATTAAATTATCACGTTTAGCTACACCAATCTTATCGCAAAAAGTCCTTATACTGGACGCTGTAAAACCTTTTCTTCTGAATGCAGATATGGTGGGCATCCTTGGATCATCCCATCCATTTACATATCCTTCATTTACAAGTTGCAACAACCTTCGTTTACTCATCACCGTATAGGTCATATTTAAGCGGGCAAATTCATATTGACGAGATGGAAATATTTCAAGCTTTTCTATGAACCAATCATATAAGGGCCTATGAGGTATAAACTCAAGTGTGCAAATGCTATGGGTGATATTTTCAATGCTGTCGCTTTGCCCGTGTGCGAAATCATACATAGGATAAATACACCACTTATCCCCCGAGCGATGGTGATGTGCATGCTTGATGCGGTACATGAGTGGATCACGCAGGTGCATATTTGGCGAAGCCATATCAATCCTGGCCCGCAATACCTTCGACCCATCTTTGAATTCACCGTTCTTCATCTTCTGAAAGAGCATAAGGTTTTCCTCAACGCTCCTGTTCCTGTATTCATTTTCTTTTCCGGGTTCTGTTGGTGTTCCTTTTTCCAGGGCTATTTTTTCAGGATTACTATCATCAACATACGCAAGGCCCTTATGAATAAGTTTAACCGCGAGATTGTATAAATCTTCAAAATAGTCGCTTGTATAAAATTCGTGCACCCAATCAAAGCCAAGCCACTTTACATCATACTTTATACTATCAACATATTCTGTTTCTTCGGTTGTGGGATTGGTATCATCAAATCGCAGGTTTGTGGCACCGTTATATTTTTTGGCAAGGCCAAAATTCAGGCAAATGCTTTTTGCATGCCCGATATGCAGGTAGCCATTAGGCTCCGGCGGAAACCGCGTGAGAATATTAATAAATTTGCCGTTTCTGATGTCTTCTTCTACTATTTCTTCGAGAAAATTCAGGCTCTTTTCTTCAGTCATTTTATTTTATGATGGCTAATGGGTAATTTAAAAAGATGCTAAATGTATCTTACAACAATCGTTCATTACTGTGTATTTATTCTTTAGCTATTATTTTTCGTTTTTCATGTTTAAGCAAAATTAATTAAAGCATGTCTGCAGCAATAATCTCTGCAATATCCATTACTTTTACCTGCTCTTCTTTTTCATTTAATTTTATACCATCAGTAAGCATGGTATTGCAAAAGGGACACGCTGCAGCAATTATGCCTGCACCAGTTTCGATGGCTTCCCTGGTTCTTTCATTATTTATCCTGGTATCTCCTTTTTCTTCCTCTTTAAACATTTGTGCACCACCGGCTCCGCAGCATAGGCCGTTACTTTTACAACGCTTCATTTCTACCAGTTCAATATCCAGTGATTCTAAAACCTTCCGGGGAGCCTCATAAATGTTATTGGCCCTGCCAAGGTAACAGCTATCGTGATACGTAATTTTTTTTCCTTTAAAACTTCCTTCCTCTTTCATTTTTATTTTACCACTATCAATAAGTTGCTGGAGGAATGTGGAATGATGAATTACCTCATAACTACCACCCAATTCAGGATATTCATTCTTAAAAATATTGAAACAATGAGGGCAGGCTGTCACAATTTTTTTGATGCCATACCCATTAAGAACTTCTATATTCTGGTAAGCCATCATTTGGAACATGAATTCATTTCCAGCACGCCTTGCAGGGTCACCTGTGCACATTTCTTCTTTTCCCAAAATTGCATAATTGATTCCAACTTTATCAAGAATGGTTGCAAATGCTTTTGTAATTTTTTGCGCTCTTTGGTCAAAACTGCCTGCACAACCTACCCAAAATAAAATTTCAGGAACCTTATTCTCACCTGCCATTTCTTCCATGGTGTGTACATGCATAAATAATTGATTTTAATTGAGCTAAAATACAACAAACAATTTTGATGATTGTTAGCATGTTCCATAGTTTAAAACTTATTTTTGCGGCTGTTTTAGAAATAAATCTTATTGATACAAAAATTAAAAAACTGGGAGCAGTGGCCATTTAAAATCCTGTACGCTCCAATCGCTCCGGTATGGGTTTGGTACATGATACGGTCGCAGGCTGTCTGGTTTTTCACCCCGAGTAATCCCCGCCTCACGTTTGGTGGCATGGAAGGTGAGCCGAAAAAGGAAATGCACGATCTGCTTCCTCCGCATTTGTGCCCTTCATTTTTCAACGTACATCCTTCGGAAAATTTCCAAAATGTATTGGAAAACATATCTCTTAAAAAAATTCATTTTCCGCTTATTGTAAAACCTGAAATTGGTGGCCAGGGAATTCTTTTCAGAAAAATTGATACAGAAGAACAACTAAAGATCTACCATGAAAAGGTGCCGGTAGAGTATTTCGTACAGGAGTTGATTAATTATCCACTGGAGGTAAGTCTTTTTTATTACCGTCATCCAAAAGAGAAAAGTGGAACTATTTCAGGCTTTTTACAAAAAGTGCCGATGCAGGTAATTGGCGATGGAAAACACAATTTGGAAGAATTAATCCTTATAAATTCCAAGTCGAAAAAAAAGATTGAAGACCTGCGCTTAAAGCATGGCAGTAATTTTAGTAAAATATTGGCCAAAGATGAAAAATATATGTTAAGTTATGCGGCCAACCACAACCGTGGCGCAAGTTTTATCGATCTTAAAGATGAGATTGATGAGCGACTTACCATTTTACTCGACGGCATTAGCTTCGAAAACGATTTTTTTTACGGACGTTATGATATCATGTGTAATTCAATTGAGGAATTAAAAGAGGGAAAGAACTTCGTGATATTAGAGTACAATGGATGTGGCGCTGAACCCAATCATTTTTATGATACCGGCTACACACTTATAAACGCATGGAAAGAAATTTTGAAACATTGGAAAATACTTTATAAGGTAAGCCGGCAGAAATATAAAGATGGAATAAAATACTGGCCGCTCCTGAAAGGTATCCGGTTCCGGCTGGCGACAAAAAAACATTATAAAATAATTAAGACTGCTGATAAAATTATACCATAGATATTCATCATCTTACCAATTCAAAAAATATATGCTCTTGAAGATTTTTTTACCCTTACTGTTTTTTATAACTACACAGGCATCTGCACAAAGATATATTCCGGAGGATGCCGGCAGCAAAGTTCACTTCGTTATCAAGAATTTTGGAATTAAAACCGGCGGAGATTTATCCGGTGTGAAAGGCGAAATAATTTTTTTCACAACCGATCTTGCCTCATGCCGTTTCAATGTAAACGTTGCTGCATCTACGGTTGATACTGATAACGGCAGCCGCGATAAACACCTTAAGGAAAGCGGTTATTTTGATGTGGAAAAATATCCCGATATAACTATTACTTCAACAAAAATTGACAAGACCAATAAAACAGAAACAGGCTATTATTTTTTTACAGGTACGCTTACCATGCATGGCGTCACCAAAGAAATTTCATTTCCTTTCAAAGCTGAGAAAACAAACGATACTTATTTATTTACCGGCGAGTTTGAAATAAACAGGCTTGATTATGGAGTTGGCGATAATAGTGCGGTGTTAAGTAACACCGTAAATGTATCTTTATCCGTATCTGCTAAAAAAGGTTAGTATAAATAATGGGCCTGGTAAAAGTTTTTTTTTGGGGAATGCTCGTGAGCTTTCTTGGCTCTCTTCCCCTGGGAACATTGAATGTTGCAGCTATGCAAATAAGTGTTCAGGAAAGTATAATAAATGCAATCTGGTTTTCCGTCGGTTCCCTTTTAACTGAAATGATTTACGTACGTATTTCACTTGTTGGAATAAACTGGATCCGTAAACAAAAATCGCTTTTAAAATGGATGGAATGGATAACACTTGGCATTGTGCTGGCACTTGCCGCGGGCAGCTTTATTGCAGCAACACACGAGCATCATGCGAAAAATGTAATGCTTAATAATAATATCCACCGGTTCTTCCTCGGGTTCATGTTAAGTGCCATCAGCCCTGTTCAGATTCCCTTTTGGTTTGGATGGAGTACTGTATTATTTTCCAAAAATATTTTGAAGCCAAAGAATTCTTTTTACAATTTATATATTATTGGTATCGGCCTTGGAACCTTAATGGGTAATTGTGTTTTCATATTTGGTGGGAAATATATCGTTGATAAACTTAATGCCAATCAAAACATGCTGAACTGGATAATTGGTTGCATTTTCGCACTTACGGCCGTAATACAATTTATAAGAATACTCATGCATAAAGGTGCTATAGATAAAATGAATAAGATTCCGGAAGGTTCGACTTAGTATTTTCTTCGAGCTAACTGGCAATCTTCTTAATCTATTTTAAACTCATCTCTTTTGTTACAGATGTTTCAAACATCTTTTGCGCAATTTCTTTATCGTGCCCATAGATATCGGTACGGAAATTAAGCATGCCCTTATCATCGACCCATGCAGTATAATAGGTAATAAAAACCGGTACAGGATTTTTTACAGCAACAGACTGTTCCTCACCACTATTCATGGCCTCCTTGATTTTTGCAGATGTCCATTTAGAATCATCCTTTAGAAGATAATCAGCGAGTTTTTCTGGATCACTCAGGCGGATACATCCGTGGCTGTATGCACGAACGTCTTTATTGAAAAGGCTTTTCGCAGGTGTGTCGTGAAAATAAATATTGAAACTATTAGGAAATAAAAATTTTACTTTCCCTAAAGAATTATCGCCTCCCGGCTTTTGACGTATTACCGGAAGGGTTTCACTGCCACCCGTAATTTCCATATTATGCGTCTCAAGATACTTTGCATTTTTTGCTATAGAAGGAAGGACTTCTTTCTTCACAATACTTTCAGGTAAATTCCAGTAAGGGCTAAAAACAATAGAAGTAAGTTTATCAGAAAATATAGTCGTATTATGGCCTTCTTTACCAACCACTACCACCATATCAAAAACTTTTGTCTTTCCATCGTAAACATGTAAAATAAACTCAGGGATATTCACCAGTATCAATTTCCCATCAGGTTCCTGCGGCATCCACCTCATGCGATTCATGTTTATAAGGATCTGTTTGACTTTCTCAATTGCCGGCACATTCATTTCTTTTAATAAAGACACCGTTACGATACCATCCGGGGTGTAGCCGTATCTCTTTTGAAAATTCTTAATACCGGCCTTAAGTGTATCATTAAATATATATGACGTATCCTGCTGCGGAAGATCTCCTGTAAGAAAGAGCCTCTTTTTCATATCAGCAATCTCCGGGGATGAATTACCTGTTTTAAATACTTTAGTATTCTGTGCTATCGAAGGCCAGCCACCGTTTTTGGCGATAGCTACATATTTTTCCAATTGGTCTTTGAGTAATTTATAAGCCTCATTTATATCAGAAAAATATTTTTCGTCTTTGTGTTTTTTATTCAGAAGTGAATCTGCCAGGTAAATGGGATCAGCTTTTTTGAAAGGAATAAATCTTTCCATCTCCTTTCTTTTCACATAACCTTTTTCATAATTACTTCGTGTATAATCAATAAGATTTTCTGTCAACTGGAGTTCTGTATTCACCATAGATTTATCGCTGCTGCTTACCTTAAGATCATCATCTGTCATAAGATCATCCATCCTTTTTTGCAACTGCTTACTTTTAGTTGCCGTATCGCCAGAATAGTTTTTTAGCGTCCAGAACCCGAAAGCCTGCTCTGTTAAACCGCCGGAAGTAAACCATGCAAATTGATAGTTGCGGGTATTATAAAAACTGCGTATCCTCCGGGCTATCGGATCGTCCACGTTGTTTTTTGTGATATAATTTTCCACATCATTGCTGTCAAGAAAGAGATCATTAAAGGAATTTGCTTTTGTGATACCATAATCCCTTTTACTTATCTTATTATTCTTTTCAGTTTTGGATTCATCAGTTTCGTCGCTTTTGCCTTTCTTACTGTGGCAGGCAGAAAAAAAAATAAGTGTTGTGAGAGCAAGGATCAATAAATTTTTCATAGCCGCCACATTACAAATTGCATGCCTGTCGGTTTTGCCGGCTTAAAAGAAGGCCCGATATTAAACCTCTTTTCTCTAAATTGCAACATGCGAAAGTTTGAAGATACTTACCGGCATAAAGGTCTCAGGAAGCAATTAATCGAATCTATAAAAGACAAAGGTATATCCGACGAAAATGTGCTGCAAGCTATGATGAATATACCCCGCCACTACTTCCTTGACACCGCACTTGATCATATTGCATACCAGGACAGAGCATTTCCCATACAGGAGGGGCAAACAATTTCCCAGCCCTATACAGTAGCGTTTCAAACACAATTGCTGGAAGTAAAACCTTATGATAAAATTTTGGAAATAGGAACCGGCAGTGCTTACCAGGCTGTAGTTTTGGCAGAAATGGGTGCCAATGTTTTTACTATTGAAAGACAGAGAGGGTTATTTGAAAAAAATAAGAATCTATTTGAAAAGGATAAAGATTTCATGCTGAAATTAAAATATCCAACACTTAAATTTTTTTACGGCGATGGGTTCGAAGGCTTACCTACATACGCACCCTTTGATAAAATTCTGATAACGGCGGCGGCTCCCATCATTCCTCCAAAACTTTTGACACAATTAAGAACGGATGGTAAAATGGTATTGCCACTCGATGATGACGGGATGCAAAAAATGATACGCATTACAAGGAATGAAGATGGTAACTATTCTGAAGAAGCGTTTTCTAATTTTTCTTTTGTGCCCATGCTTCGGGGAAAAAATTAGACAACAATCACCTCAATATAACACAGCTACCTACACGCTAACTTTAACCGTCGGCGTCCAACCACCTAATAAATTTTATCTGTGAAATAAATTTTATCTTCACCTTCATCATTGTTAGTTTTATCATTCGATTGCTCTTCCTTGTTCATTTTAAAATAAATAACCAACATGGCAATAAGGGCCGCAATCAGACACAAGACAATTTATTCCTACGACAGGATGGTCGCTATCTCCCCGCATGTTTTTCGCTTACGTCCTGCTGCTCACTCTAGAACTGCTATTGAATCTTATTCTTTTAAGGTAGAACCGAAAGAACATTTCATCAACTGGCAGCAGGATCCCTTCGGCAATTACCAGGCAAGAGTAGTATTTCCTGAAAAGGCAAGTGAATTGAAAATTGAAGTGGAAGTGATTGCCAACCTGGTAAGCATCAATCCTTTTGATTTTTTTGTAGAAGGATATGCTGAAAATTTTCCCTTTCAATACCAGGATCAACTGCCGAAAGAACTGGTCCCTTATCTTGAAATAAAAGAACGCGGCCCACGCCTTATGCAATGGCTGGAAGGGGTTGATAAAAGTAAAAAGACCATCAATGATTTCCTGGTTTACATTAATCAAAAATTGAATAGAGCTATCAATTATTCAATTCGCATGGAAGTGGGCGTTCAAGTCTGTGAAGAAACATTGGAAAAAAAATTAGGTTCTTGCAGAGATACAGCATGGCTGTTTGTCCAGGTATTGCGGCACCTGGGGCTGGCCGCCCGTTTTGTATCCGGCTACCTGGTACAACTAACTTCTGATGAAAAATCACTGGACGGCCCATCCGGCCCGGAAAATGATTTTACTGATTTGCATGCATGGACCGAAGTTTATATCCCCGGCGCGGGATGGATAGGATTGGACCCCACGTCCGGTTTATTTGCGGGCGAAGGCCATATACCATTGGCGTGCACAGCGGATTATGCAAGTGCCGCACCTGTAGTAGGTGCCACTGAAAAATGTGAGGTAACTTTCTTTTTTGAAAACACCGTGACACGCATCTATGAAGATCCGCGGGTCACCAAACCTTATACTGACCAACAATGGGCTGAGATAAACGCACTTGGGCAGCAGGTGGATAAAGACCTTAAGGCAAGTGATGTGCGAATGACGATGGGCGGCGAACCGACTTTTGTTTCTATTGATGACATGGAATCTGAACAATGGAATACGGCAGCAGATGGCAAAGAAAAACGTATCCTTTCTCATGATCTTGTTTACCGGTTGCGTGAAAAATTTGGCCCAAACGGACTGATCCATTACGGGCAGGGGAAATGGTATCCCGGTGAACCTTTACCGCGGTGGCAATATGGTTTGTTTTGGAGAAAAGATGGGTATCCTGTTTGGAAAAATATTGACCTCATTGCTCACGAAAAAACCGAACAGAAATATACCCATGCTGATGCAAAAAATCTTGCTATAGAACTGGCAAAGCAATTAGCCGTAAGCCCGGATAATGTAAGCCCGGCTTATGAAGATGTATTTTATTTTTTGTGGACTGAAGGTAAAAATCCGGTAAACGTAGATCCGCTAAAAGCCAACCTCAAAGATTCATTAGAGCGGCGCACTTTGGCGCAATTGCTTAACCAGGGATTGGGTGATCCCGTTGGCTATGTATTGCCACTTAAATGGAATTTCTGGAATGATAAATGGCTAAGCTGTAAATGGGTTTTCAACAGGGATTACCTTTTTTTGGTGCCAGGCAACTCTCCTATCGGGTTGCGCCTGCCTTTGGATTCATTACCCGTAATTGCAAAAGCAAAAATGCCGCAAAGGATAGAAAGAAGCACTTTTGAACAACTACGTCCCTTAGATCATTTTCATGAAACCATAACCTCACGGTACGGCCAGGTATCCGATCATAGCCAGCCAATTCCTCAAAGAATACAACCGCAGGCATCTAAAGAAATTACTCCAACTACAGATGAGAAAACGGATAAGAAAAAAGAAAAAGACGAGGAGCCCGAAACAGAAATTACGTTTGAAGTAGAAACTATGAGGACTGCGCTGAGCGTGGAAGTAAGAGAAGGAATGCTTTATATTTTTATTCCTCCAATGGAATACCTCGAGCATTACCTGGATGTAATTGCCTGCATTGAATCTGCCGCCGATAAATTAAAGTTACAAGTGCGTGTAGAAGGATATGAGCCGCCACGCGATAACAGGATGGAAAGGCTGGTGGTGTCGCCAGACCCTGGTGTGATTGAGGTTAATATTCACCCGGCCAAAAACTGGACGGAGCTTTGCCATAACACAGATACATTATATGAACAAGCCCGTCTCTCGAGATTGGGCACGGAAAAATTTATGCTCGACGGAAGACACACCGGTACGGGCGGTGGCAATCATATTACCATTGGTGGCTCCGAGCCCGCCAATAGCCCCTTGCTTCGCAGGCCCGATCTTCTGCAAAGCCTCATTACATTCTGGCAGCATCATCCGGGATTATCGTATTTGTTTTCGGGATCGTTCATTGGCCCCACAAGCCAGGCTCCCAGGATCGATGAGGGCTTGCATGATAATTTATATGAGATGGAAATCGCGTTCAGCCAGGTGCCGGAAAATGGTTTCATTCCCTTTTGGACAACGGACAGGATATTTCGTCACCTCCTCACCGATATTACCGGCAATACGCACCGCTCCGAGTTTTGTATTGATAAATTATATTCCCCCGATTCCTCATCCGGAAGACTAGGCATTCTAGAATTCAGGGCATTTGATATGCCTCCGCATAAACGCATGAGTTTATTGCAGATGTTACTGATTCGGGCATTGATAGCAGCCTTTTGGAAAAAACCATATAAACATAAATTGGTGCGATGGGGAACAGCACTGTATGATAAATATTTATTGCCACATTACGCAAAAGAAGATATTGCAGACGTGGTGGAATATCTTAATAATGCGGGGTATGCATTTGACATAAACTGGTTCAACCCTTTTTTTGAATTTCGTTACCCGCATTATGGATCAGTTCGCATTCAAAATA
>JBBSBD010000234.1:0-9691 GCA_038251675.1 Chitinophagales bacterium
AGTAAAATACTATGCCCTGCATCAACACTCACAAGTCACCACTGACAACTCACGATTAACTTAACACTAGTAAATGTTCATTAAATCAGCAGCTCAAAAAGCCAATTTGCTTTTTCAATAAACCAACTGGTGGGTTTGCTTTATTATGCCCATTACAAAAACACTTTGTACATGGCCCATGTTTTCTATCTGGCTTAACTTATTTACATGGAAGTCGTAATAGGTATTCATGTCTTCGCAAGCTACTTTAAGCATAAAATCAAATTCGCCTGAAATGCTGAAACATTCTACTACTTCATTTAATTCATGTATCGTTTTAATAAATTTTACGCCGGCATTTTTACTATGTTGTTTAAGTGAGACATAGCAGATCACTATCAATCCTCTTTTAACTTTTGCATGATCTACTAATGTTGCATACTGTTTTATAACCCCAGAGTCTTCCATCCTTTTTATTCTTTCATGTACAGGTGTGGTACTCAGGTGCACTTTTCCCGATATTTCTTTTATCGTGATCCTTGCATTTTCCTGCAAAAGCCTCAGTATTGCAAGATCCTTCGTGTCTAATGCATTTTCAGAATTCGGCATTTTTTCTTTTTGCTCCGCTTTTGACATGTAACTTTTGCTATTTATTCTTTATTATAGATGAATATAGCTGTTTTATCCTGAACTTATCTATATACTTAGGAATTTATCCTGCTATTGAGTAAATTTGTGTCTTAAAAAAATCACTATGTCAACAACTACAAAAAACAGAATTGATTTTAGCCTAAAAAATAAGGTTAAGGATATGAGCCTTGCTGAATGGGGCCGTAAAGAAATTAAACTGGCCGAAGCTGAAATGCCTGGCCTTATGTCTTTAAGGGAAGAATTTGGTAAAGACAAACCATTGAAAGGCGCCCGTATAGCAGGTTGCCTTCACATGACTATTCAAACTGCTGTGCTGATTGAAACTTTAATCGAGTTAGGCGCAGAAGTAAAATGGAGTTCGTGCAACATATTTTCTACACAGGACCAGGCTGCAGCCGCGGTTGCTGCAGAAGGAATAGGTGTATTTGCATGGAAAGGTCAAACACAAGCTGAGAGTGATTGGTGTATTGAGCAAACTTTATTCTTTGGGAGCGAAGACCGCCCTCTTAACATGATATTAGATGACGGCGGTGACCTAACTAACATGGTTTTTGATCAATACCCTGAACTGATACATCATGTAAAAGGATTGTCAGAAGAAACAACAACAGGCGTTCACAGGCTGTATGAAAGAATGGAAAAAGGCACATTGCCTATTCCTGCGATTAACATTAATGATTCTGTTACCAAATCTAAATTTGATAATAAATATGGTTGCAAAGAAAGTCTTGTGGATGCAATAAGAAGGGCAACTGATATTATGATGGCAGGTAAGGTTGCTGTTGTGGGTGGATATGGTGATGTGGGAAAAGGTTCTGCGGCAAGTTTGCGTGGTGCTGGTGCAAGAGTAATTGTTACTGAAATTGATCCTATTTGCGCTTTGCAGGCAGCTATGGACGGTTATGAAGTGAAGAAAATGATTGATGCGGTAAAAGAGGCTGACATCATCGTCACTGCTTCAGGATGTCGCGACTTGATAAGAAAAGAGCATTTTCTTGCAATGAAGGACAAGGCAATTGTTTGTAACATCGGGCATTTCGATATTGAAATTGATATCGCATGGATCAATGAAAATTATGGCCACACAAAAGATACCATTAAGCCACAGGTTGATATGTACACAATCGATGGGAAAGATATTATCGTGTTAGCTGAAGGGCGCCTTGTTAATTTAGGATGCGCTACAGGCCACCCAAGTTTTGTAATGAGTAATTCATTTACTAACCAGGTTCTTGCACAGCTCGAATTATGGCTAAAGGCTGATAAGTATGAAAATAAAGTGTATGTACTTCCTAAGCATCTTGACGAAAAAGTTGCACGCCTGCATTTGAGCAAGATCGGTGTTGAACTTGAGGAACTTACTACAGAACAAAGCAAATATTTAGGAATTTCCAAAGAAGGGCCTTATAAGCCGGAAATGTACAGATATTGATCAACAATTGGGTTTTGATTTAATTTGGCAAAAATAGAATACCTTTCGGTGGTGTAGTTTTAATGTGAATTAGTTGTTAAGCTTATGTGGCGATAAAAAAAATTCATTTGTTTGAACAAAAACACACTTAATATTGTCATAAGTCAGGATTTTGTATTGATAAATTAAGCTGAAAAATTTTCAGTACAAAATCAATAATCATTATAACCTTAAAAACAGAATAAAATGAGAACAGGAAGACCAAGAGAAAGAGCAATCACATTAAGAGATGGGTTTTATATAGAAATTTATAATTCACCAGACGGTAAAGGCTTAAAGCTGAGAAGCGAAAGCGAAGAGGCCATGGAAATCGCCGCGAAACAGTATTCAAGATTTAAGAAAGTAGTTATTCTTGGAGAATATAAGAATGGTGTTAAGCAGGTTGAAGAAAATGCCTGATTAGACGCGGATATCTTTAGTGCTTTTAATAAAACTCTTTGTTCAGTTGTCTGATATTGAGTATCTTAATTCTTTCCAACCCACTTGTAAAAGTGGGTTTTTTATTGACTTCCGGCAAATATATCATTCGGTGTAATCTTGTTGATTCCCGAAATCATTGCCAAAAAAAATTAATAAGTAAACACAGGGCAGTTCTCAGGACTTAAAGTTCGTAAATATTCGGTGCTCGAATCCACTATTATCTATTTCTCTATCTAATCTTCTCTTTCGCGGTTGTCTCTGCCTTTCTTAAAAAGTGAAAATTCACTATCACCAAACTTATAGCTGAAAGTGATGCGGAATCTTCTTACACTCCAGCGACGATAGGATTCCTGGTAAAAGGTTTCTGTATCATAAATTACCCCGTAGCGATGGGTATTGAAAATATCATTGATAGCGAAAGTCACCGACCCCTTATTATTCTTAAATAGATCCTTTCGTAGTGCAAAGTCTGAATCGAATTGCTCCAGTCTTTTGCCTTGTGGAATAATACGGGGAGATTCATATTCGCCCGTAACCTGGAAGCTAAGCTTATTAAAGACAGAAGGATTTTTTGTTTCTATCTTATAATTAGCAGTAAGCTTAGTACTCCAGTTAAACCCCTCATTACTGAGATTTTGTTGGTTTACATTCGCATTTACTTTCCGATATCCTACACTCAGGGACGGCGTAACATCGAAATTTTTGCTGAACTTTTGTTGCAATGTAAGTTCCAGTCCCATCCTGTTAGTGCTTTGTGCGTTAATAAATGTATTCAATATCGCGTTAGGATCTACTGCGGCATTATTCAATTGATGAAACTGCGCATCTGTTATAGTGTCACTGTATCGGGTAATGTCCTGTTGCGTATTTCGATAATATAATGTTGCAAGAAAATTACTCCTGTTTTTAAAAGTCTTACTGTAATTGAATTCAAGCGAGTTGGTGAATTCAGGCTTAAGCTGAGGATTACCCTGCTGTATATTTAATGGATCATTGATATCAATAAACGGATTTAACTGCCAGAAATTCGGCCTGCGTACCCGCCGGGAATAATTAAGCTGAATTTCTTCATTATCATTTAATTTTTTTGAAAGATATAAACTTGGAAATAGAGCATCCCATATATTTTTTATTTGGCTTGGATATTCGTAACCAAATGTTTTGGCGCTATCGATAAGTGTGCCCGTAAATTTTGAATACTCGCCCCTGAGGCCAGCCTGGTATCCGATACTTTTAATTTTACCTGTATAAGTAAAATAGGCTGCGTGCACCATTTCGGTGTATTTATAATTATTACTAAGAGGCAATTTTATCTCGGACCCGTTAGTAAGGGCAAATGAATTAAAATAACTTGTGTAATTATTTGTATAGGTGCGCAAACCAGTTTCTATTTTATTTTGGTCTTTCAGCGGATTCACAAAGTCGATTTTTGCGGTAACCTGGTTATTATTATTGGCTCCCTGGTTCCTTACGATATTTGGATCACTGTATGAAGACCCATCGGGTAAGTAAAATTTATTAAGAATACTAGAGTTATCATTTACGTCACCATAGTTAATATCAACACTGGCATTTATTTCTTCACCTTCCTTTGGAAATTTATGTGTGTAATTACCTTGTGTATTATACCTGTTAAACTGGAATCTGCTATCAGACGTTCTCTCGCCATATCGTTCCATTATTTTATTACTATTCAGGTATTCCTGGTTTTGTGATTCAGCATTAGTAAATCTTCCCTGAACCAAACCTTGAGATACGGTAAATGTATTCCTGTTATCGATAAAATAGTCAATCCCAAATCTTACTGATGTAAACTTTCTTGTGCGTTCATTATTTGAATGTTGATTAAAATAATTTTCAGTAATTCCGTTACTCCTGTTTTGCCTGAAACTTCTACTATCTGATTTTCCTCCGGATTGATTATAGTTTCCGCTAAGGAAAAAATTTAATTTGCCTTGCCTTAGATTAATGTTGGCATTGCCGGAAAGTATGCTTTGGGTACCGGCAGCCACCGAAACCAAGCCGTTCAAGCCCGTACGTTTATTTTTCTTCAGAATAATATTAATGATTCCGCCTGTGCTGGATGCATCATATTTTGCTGAAGGATTTGTAATGAGTTCTACACGATCAATATTATCTGAGGGAATTTGATCGAGCGTTAAAATGCTAGGCCGGCCATCGATAAAAATAGTAGGTGAGGAATTTCGTAACTCAACATTTCCATCAACATCTACAGATACAGACGGAATATTTTTCATGATATCAACGGCTGTGCCGCCTTTTGAAGTAAGGCTTTTATCCACATCAAATATTTTTTTATCAATTCCCATCTGCAAAGCAGGTTTATCGAGTACAATGGTAACTGCGTCTAACTTCTGTGCCTGTCGCACCATAACGATATTTCCAACATCTTTTACCTGGCCATTTCCACCAACGCCGCTTTCATTTTTTTCAAAAGAAATATACTCACTGTGAGGCCCGTATCCTATCACAGATATTACGATTTGCAAGCTATCAGATTGAGGAATGTTTTGAAAATCGAAATCGCCGTTAGGTCTTGTTAACATCGCGGCCACTGTAGAATCTTTGGTTTGCAGGCCATTTGGATCTTTCACCGTTGTGATTATTTGAACGCTCGCAGACTCTACCGGTTTTTTTTGCAAATCAATAACCTTACCATATACTCTATTTCTTGAAGCAATGCGAATAACCGAATTATCGTTTTCCGGAATGGGCTCCTTGTCTATCTGGCACCAGGAAGTAAATGAATGAAAAAATGCTATGGTGAATAGTAAAATAAACTTCATAGAAATTGTATTTATCGTCGCTATGCAACAAAAGGTGAAATAAAATCCGGAACATTAGCTTTTCCAGAATAAAAAATAGAGAATTGCAAATTTACAAAATGATAACGACTGAGCGTCAATGTTGTTCATTAGTATGTTAAATAAATAATCAAGTATGCACCTAATATTATTTTTTTATCTGTCAATTAAGTATAACGATAAATCAAAATTTCACGAGATGAGACCGCATTGTAGTTTGGCTTAAAAATAAATTCATGTGGAAAGTTGCCAGTATGAATGGTTTCAGGTAATCGTTTTTTGTGAAAGTTTAAAACTAACCTGCGTGCATAGTTGGAAAAACGAAATTACAAATTATTAACATTTGGATTACTAAGGGATCTTCTAAACGCTTAAAATAATAATGATTTTGTCAATAAGTATACTCTCTAATAAGCTAATTTTACTATTCTCTTAAATTATGAATAACAACAGGCCAAAAATCGATATTGTAAATTCTGTTTTGGAAGATTGCATTACTGCTTTCCCGGTGTCATCATTTATTATAAGTCTTTATAAGCAGTATATGCAACGGGGAAGCCTTAGTAAAAAACAATTGCAAGGCTTATATAGCAAAGCTTCAAAGATCGAAGATATTTCTCCCGGTAAATTAGGTACCCTCGAAGCAATTATTAAAAAAATGCCCACAAGATATAAATCAGAATTGCCTGAAAATGCACCAATGTTTGAAAAGGATAAAATTGCAGGCGAAACGATCGATAGTATTCTTTTAAAATATCCCCTTCATAAAAGAGTATTATATCTAAAAGCTAAATACGATAACAACGAGGTTTTATCTGCTTCTGAGAATGCGGAGCTAAAAAAATTCAACCAATTACTTTCAAAAAAATAAGAAGTTACTTGCAGTAATCACTTTTAGAACAAAAGGATTTATTGAATAAGCACTTTCATAAAAAAAGCCGGAATTACCGGCTTAAAATTTACAAATCGTATATTATAGAAAGGAACGAATACTTTATTTTTCATCATTACCTACAACACGGTATTGAACGGTATCTCCATTAGTTTCTTCTTTCAGATAAGTATTATCCGGAGCTACATATAATTTCTCTCCATTCAATGTTATCACCTTGGAACCTTCGGGCAATTGAGGTACTATATCTCCATTTTGCAATTGCAATGATTGAGGAGCATCTAAATTACTGGCGTCATCTTCATACGAATTATTGATCTCTCCATTTTTACCCACTACTATGTACACTTGCCTTCCTTTAGAATCCCTGTCTTCTTTAAAGTACGTACCATTCAGTTCATAAAATTTTTCACCATTTACTGCGACGGATTTCGCACCATCCGGCAAAGAGCTAACGGTAGCACCCATCGGCGCATCTACTACTTCATAGTTATTTTCATATTGCCTGTAGAAAATTCCGCTGTAATAGTAATAGGGATTAAGACCTACATAAATGCGGCTATATCCAAACGGAAGCGTGGAAATACGAACTCCAAATGGGGGGAATATAGGCTGGTAATATCCGCCGTAGTAATCATAAAAAAGACCACTTGAATAATAGTAAGGATAGCTTCCAAAATATACCGATACACAATTATATGGCCTGTAGCTATATCTTGGTCCGGACATTCTATAAATGGGGCGATTGTAACCGCTCCTATAGTAATAATTCCTGTTATAGGAAACGTTCCTATATGAACTGTTTCTATAATTATTATTCCTATTATTATTATTCCTGTAATTATTATTATTTCGATAATTATTATTTCCTCTTACGGGATCGCGGTCATACCTTCTTTGCTGATCAACACCTGATGAGGAACGAGGAAATACCCTCGAGGTGGAACTGTTTCTTTGGGATTCAATAGCAACTTGTTGATTTCTGGCGGTATTGACTCTTGCAATATTATTACCCGATGCATTTTGTCGATTTGATCTTGCTGCGGTATTATTATTTATCGATGTGACACGCTGGTTATTGAAAGAGTTATTATTACTATTGTTCCGCTCGGTTCGTGCCGGAGTATTAAAAGTTCTTTGAGGAGCCCTTTCAACGCGTGACTGAGAAACGCCCGATTGGCTGTTATCCCGCTGGCCTCCATTGTTCCCACGTCTTTGCGCTTCGGCATTCGTAAATAAACCCACCGAAAAAACAAAGAGTAGAATTATGATATTTATACTTTTCATGTTTATGATTTTAAATAATTGTGTTACCAAATTTAATCTATATACTTATAAAGAAATAGCTTGCATGTGTTAATAATTCTTTTAATTTATTGATTGTCTTTTTAAAATTGTTGACTTTATGTTTGACGTCATAATTAGACACGGGGTTTAATATAAATAGTTGCATATGGCAGCCAAAAATATATCTATAAAAACTCTATAACATGTTTAAATCTTTTGGTTTCTTTCGAAACTTCAGAATTACTATAGAATCAACCTGAAAAAATTTAGCGTTTTTGGCAGATCGTTAAATTAGATTTTGCATGCTATATAAATAGAGCAGTATGCCTTCAATAAATAAATAAATAAATTAAATTACATACCAGGTCATTAAAATCTTACCATAAATTAACTTAGGTGAATAAATATTTTTTTACATCATTAGCATTTGCACTCCTGTTGAGTTGTAACAGTAACGATCAAAAACAAACTCCGGACAACAATAAAGAATTAGCAAAAATTATGGCAGACTATTATAATGGGAGAATGGAGTTATTCCCCATTGAAGCAACATGGAATGGGGACACAAGCCATAACGATAAATTTTATGCGGATTTCACTGATAGCTATCGGACAAAAATTAAAGACTTTTATGCAAAGACGCTAAACGACCTTCATAAAGTAAAAAGGGAAGATCTTAATGAAAATGATAAGATCAGTTACGATTTTCTGGAATACTATAACAGCATTTTGATTCATGAATTTGACTACAAATTCAATCTTATTCCAACCGACCAGATGTGGGGTGTTCATCTCGTGATGGGCCAGTTCGCCAGTGGAACCAGCGCACAACCTTTTAAAACAGTTAAGGATTACGATAACTGGCTCAAACGTATTGACGCTTTTGATATATGGATTGATAGTGGCATTGTATATTTCAAAAAGGGTGCAGCAGAAAATTTTGTTTTACCAAAATCCCTTGTAATAAAAATGATCCCCCAATTTGAGGCGATGGTCACATCCGATCCAAAAGAAAATTTATACTATGGTCCTTTAAATAATTTCCCTTCAAATTTTAGCGACAGCGAGAAAAATCTAATTACATCAAAATATGTAAAGGCCATTAATGAAAAAATAGTGCCGATGAATCTAAAGATGGCAACTTTTCTCCAAACAGAGTACCTCCCCAAAGCGAGACTTACCAGCGGCTATAGTAGTTTACCCGGAGGGCTTGAATATTATAAATTAAAAGTGCGCCTAAATACGACGACTGAGAAAACGCCAGACGAAATATATGCTCTTGGACTTTCGGAGGTTGCAAGGATAAGAAAGGAAATGGAAAAAGTAAAAGATGAAGTGGGCTTTAAAGGAGATCTTAAAGCATTTTTTGTATACCTCCAAACTGACCCGAAATTTACTCCCTATAAAACTCCACAGGAAGTATTGGATGCATTTCATAAAATTCATAAAACCATGGAGCCACATTTAAAAGAAATGTTTGGACATACTCCAAGCACTCCTTTTGAAATAAAGCAAACAGAAGCATTTCGACAGGAATCTGCCAGTGCAGAATATAATGCATCACCCGACAATATAAAGCCTGGTGTGTTTTACATTCCCATAATTGACGCCACTAAATTTAATATTACAAGCGGCATGGAAAGCTTGTTTCTTCATGAAGCCATTCCAGGTCATCATTACCAGATAAGCCTTCAGCGTGAGAATAAAGAACTTCCTGCGATACGCCAGCACGATGTGTTTTCTAATGCATATATAGAGGGGTGGGCACTGTATTGCGAAGGGCTCGGAAAAGAATTAGGCCTTTACACAGATCCTTATCAATATATGGGTGGGCTTGGAGATGAAATGCATCGGGCGGTGAGGCTCGTAGTTGACGTAGCAATTCACACAAAGGGAATGAGCCGCGAAGACGCCATAAACTATATGATGGACAATGAGCAAATAAGTTTGCAGGGAGCTACTGCCGAAATAGAAAGATATATGTCAGGTGGAGGCCAGGCCCTGGGTTATAAAATAGGTGCTCTTAAAATAAAAGAGTTGCGAACAAAATATGAGAAAGAGTTGGGGAATAAATTCAAACTTTCAGATTTTCATGATGAGCTATTGAAAGATGGGAGTATGCCATTAACCACTTTAGAAAATAAAATGGATCGCTGGGCAGCTACT
>JBBSBD010000235.1:0-9642 GCA_038251675.1 Chitinophagales bacterium
AAACTACAGTAATGGCATGTGACAATTAACTTTTAAATAATAATTGCACATGAAGCTTAGTCAATTCAAATTTGACCTCCCCTTAAACCTTATTGCCCAGACTCCCACCAAACGAAGAGAAGATAGCCGGATGATGGTGATCGAAAGAAAAACCGGGAAGATTGAAAACAAGCATTTCAAAGACATTCTTGATTATTTTGACGACAAAGACGTATTTGTTGTAAATAATACCAAAGTATTTCCTGCCCGTATGTATGGGCGCAAAGAAAAGACAGGAGCCAAAATCGAAGTTTTTCTCCTCAGAGAATTACATAAAGCCAACCGTCTCTGGGATGTAATAGTTGATCCTGCAAGAAAAATTCGCGTTGGAAATAAATTATACTTTGGAGAAAGCGATGAACTGGTTGCAGAGGTTATTGATAATACCACAAGCCGCGGAAGAACCATTCGTTTTCTATGGGATGGACCGGAAGACGAATTCAGGAAAATGCTTTACCTGATGGGAGAAACTCCTTTACCAAAATACATCAAGCGCAAACCCGATGAAGATGATAAAGAAAGATTTCAAACAGTATATGCAAAACATGAAGGAGCTGTTGCCGCACCTACTGCAGGTCTTCACTTTAGCCAGGAACTTATAAAAAGACTGGAAATAAAAGGTATTCGATTTGCAGAAGTAACCCTTCATACCGGCCTTGGCACTTTTCGACCAATAGAGGTGGAGGACCTTAGCAAACATAAAATGGACGCGGAATATTATCGTATTGAAGAAGAAGCCTGCAAGATTGTGAACAAGGCGAAAGAAACCGGTAAAAGAATATGCTCCGTAGGAACGACAACTATGCGTGCCATGGAAACTTCTTTCACTGCGCAAAAATTCTTAAAACCTGCTGAAGGCTGGACTAATCATTTTATTCATCCGCCATATACCTTTAATATAGCCGATTCCCTGGTGACCAATTTTCATTTACCAAAGACTAGCCTTCTTATCATGACCTGTGCGTTTGCCGGCTATGATCTTATTATGGAAGCATATAAGAAAGCAATAAAGGATAAATATCGCTTCTTTAGCTATGGTGATGCCATGCTGATTGTATAAACAATTTCTTCTTTCAAATATTTCCCTGGGGATGCCGCAACAGATTCGTGGCATCCCCATTTTTATGCCCATTTGCCCATGCCAGGGAAGTTTATATAGGCCTCAGTGAAAAAATTCGGTAAAAAATTAGATTGACAGGTGGGTTTTGATAGTGATTCCCTTAAATGGGAAAGATCTTTAAAGAATTGTATATAATTCGCAACCCGATCGTAAAAAGAAAATTATTATATATTAAATTTACATCGGTTTTTCATAGGATATTGGATTTAACAAGGAGCTGGATTTCTATCCGGGCTCCTTTCTTGTCTTAAATAGTATGGTCTTATTTAAAGTATAGCAACATGCAGATTAGTCCGTAACCACCAGGTTTTTTTTCAATCTTAAATCTCTTGACGAAGACCCGATCATTATTCTGAATTCGCCAGGCTCGATTACTTTATTTAAACGTTCATCCAGCATAGCCAACATTTCAGGAGTTATTACAAAAGAAATTTTCTTTTCTTCGCCGGGCTCCAGGTGAATACGTTGAAAACCTTTCAATTCCAGTACAGGCCTCGTTACTGATGCTATTAAATCTCTTATATACAATTGAACAATCTCATCACCTTCCACTTTACCGATATTTTTTAAGGTGAAGGTGACTTCTGCAGAATCTGTTTTAGATATTGAATCTCTGTTGAATTGAAGATTGCTATAATCAAAGGTTGTATAACTAAGGCCGTAACCAAATGGATATAAGGGTAAGCCTGTTAAATCATAATAGTCATCGCCTCTCCCCGTTGGTTTATGATTGTAAACCAAAGGCAATTGAGCTTCTGATAATGGGAAGGTTACAGGCAACTTACCCGACGGGTTATTGTCGCCAAACAAAATCTCCGCTATAGCTGCTCCACCCTGTTCTCCCGGATACCAAACATCCAGCACCGCAGGAATTTTGTCCAACCACGAGTTCATCGTTATCGCACTTCCACCCACTAAAACAACCACCACAGGTTTTCCCGTTGCAGCGATTTGGCGAATCATTTCTTCCTGGTGCCCGGGCAATTCCAGTGACGCCCTGTCCTGGAATTCTCCTTCATGAATACCTGCCACAATTATTGCAACATCACATTTTTTTGCGGCGGCAACAGCTGCATCAATCTTTTTTTGCCAATCATTTGCAACATTTACATTCCATATCAATTTTATTTTACCATTTGTCGCAGGTTCGTAAAATTCAATTCTAATTTTATACTCTTTATTTTTTTCAAAAAAGTAATTGACTAAGGAGGTAGAATATGTTTGCTTCTTCCAATTATCAATCTCCAGTTTACCATCCAGGTACAACCTGTATCCATCATCACCATCAAGGCCGATTTTAAAATTTCCTGTTACAGGCGAAACAATTTCTCCCTCCCATTTTATAGAATAAAAATCATTTTCTATTCCATTTGCCGGGGAATTGAACGTCCAGTGAAAATCAACCTGTTTATCAATCCTGGAAACTATCGGCGAATCTTTTAATAAGATATTATTGAAGTATTTTCCTTCGAGTCCCCTTTCTTTTTTGCCTTTATTTTTATTTGATAAATAATCAGAAGGAATAACCACCCAGTCATTATTTTTTATTCCTGTACCGGGTGAATATAAAATATTGGTTACACCTAAGCTGCCTGCCTTTGATTTAATGCCTTCCAATATATTCACTTTATTATTTCCCGGGCCGCTATAACCGCCCAGCCTTGCTTCCACCGCGTCTTCTCCAATTACTGCGATGCTTTTTATTTTCTTACTGAGTGGCAAAACATACTCTTCATTTTTTAAAAGAACGATAGATTCTAAGGCTGCTTCTTTTGCCAGGTTTTTATGAGCTTTCATATTCACTCCCGACAAATTATTTTCCTCAGAAACATACGGATTATCAAAAAGTCCCAGTTCAAATTTTGCTCTTAAGACTCTTGATACAGCATCATCAATTCTTTTTTGATCAATACTCCCATCAAGAAAAGGAGGATCAAATAATTTGTGGTGCTCGTAATCTGTTTGAAAAATAACATCAAGTCCATTAGAAATAGCTTGCCTTGCAGAGACTGCATAATTGGGAGATGTATTGTGCAGCACATTAGCTCCGCCTACTGCCGCGGCATCGGAAATTACAAATCCCGAAAAATTCCAGTCGCCTTTTAAAACTTTTTCAAGTAGCCAGCTATTAGCTGTCGCGGGGCTTCCATCCACGGAATTATAAGCAGTCATCATTGATCTTGCACCGCCTCTTTCAATACATGCTTTGAAGGGAGGAAAATAAATTTCATCAAGTATCCTTTCATTAAAATGTATCGGGTAACTGTCCCTTCCACCATCACCTATATTTGCAACAAAATGTTTAGGAGTAGTAATGACGACGTTTTTCTCAAATGGTTTTACAAAAGCAACGCCCATTTCCGATGTGAGAAAAGGATCTTCACCGTAAGTTTCTTCAACCCTTCCCCATCTTACATCGCCGGCAATATTTATCACAGGTGAAAGTACCTGGCGTATGCCTCTTGCCTTTGCTTCTTCGGTAATTGCTAATGCAACCCGGCTCATCAAAGCGGTATCCCATGTTGCAGCCAATGCAATTGCCTGCGGGAAAACAGTGGCTCCTTCCCTTACTAAACCGTGCAACGCTTCATCAAAAGGAATGATCGGAATGCCAAGCCTTGATTTTTCAACAAAGTATCGCTGAATCTTATTTATCTTTTTTGCAAGAGCCAAAGCATTTTCCGATGCATTATATTTTAGCATCTGCCCGGCGGCATCACCATTGCCTGATGTGGCGCTTACCTGCAGGCCAAATATTCCATTATAGTATTTGTTTTCATCGCCCGGTTTAAGTTGGCCAGGTATCATAAACATTTGCCAGAATTTTTCTTCAGGTGTCATTCTTGCAAGCAGATCTTTTACTCTTGTTTCGATTGGAAGATTTGCATTCTTATAGGGGAGTATTTGTTGACCCTTCGCTTTTATGCATATAATAACAAAGGCCAGAAAATAAAGGCTGTATTTTTTCATAACAAATAGCAAGATACTTTATGATGCTGTCATTTTGATAATTCCTTGGTGCACTCAGTTCCCGATAAATTATTTTACAATTACTATTAATTAGCCATTTAGTCAAAAATTTTCCACGCACATTATTACCATAAAAAAAATCTTCATAACTTTAAAAGTTCAAGAACACACCATGAAATATTTATTCTCCTTTCTATTTTTTGTTGCTACCACTTTTAGCGTTGCCTATAGCCAGATAACAACTACTAAAACTATTAATGGTTATAAGGTTATTAAGCCCGCGAATCCTGTAATATCAGGAACTTCGTCAGGCAGTCCTGACACGCCCCAGGATTTACCGGTAACCTATACTTTTACCGGTAATGGAAACTGGAATGATCCCACAAACTGGGACAATAATTTGGTACCGCCCGAGCCTACTAATATCGGAAGTGAAATTATTATCAATAATCTTTCACCCGGGCAATGCCTTTTGAACATTCCTTATACGGTTACTTCAGGCACCAGCCTCACCATCCTTACCGGCAAAACCTTAGTAGTGCCTTCGGATTTTATTGTGAATTAGTACCCTGAAAATTATCGCGATTTATTTTTTATTGAAAAGATAAAAGCTTTCAGAAGTACTTTTATCCGAAAGGAAAAGGTAGCAGCAAACATTTTAATAGCATAAAGATTTATCTCAGCAAGAATCCAATTCTTTTACATTACATCCAAAAAAGTGGACTGGTTTTTGGTAAAATGTTAAGGAAATGAAAAATCAAAAAATCCACCTGCAACTTCGGTTTTTATTAGCAATCACATTTTTAGCGGCGGTTTCCAATGTTACCGCCCAGGTGCAAACTCCGCAATATGTATCAATGACTCCATTGTCTAATGCATATTACGAATATCTCCCGCAGGGATATTCTGCGAATGGAAGTCAAAAATACCCTTTGATGATATTTTTGCATGGAAGTGGCGAAATGGGCAACGGAAGCCCATCACAACTGCAAAGGGTTTTGAAACATGGGCCGCCAAAACTTATTAACCAGGATGTTTTCCCCGCTTCATTTACCGTAAATGGTCAAACATTCAAGTTCATAATAATATCTCCGCAGTTTACAGATTGGCCTGGCGACAGGGAAATTAATGACGTTATTGACTATGCGATTCAACATTACAACGTGGATACTTCAAGAATTTATTTGACAGGCCTTAGTATGGGCGGTGGTGCAGTGTGGGAGTATGTCGGCGATGACATTACCCAGGGAAAAAGGATTGCGGCTATCGTTCCGATAGCGGGGGCTTCATGGCCAGCCTATTTCAGGTGCGAAAATATTGCTGCTGCAAATGTTGCTGTATGGGCAACTCACAATATTGGAGATCCTACAGTGCCCTCCTTTTATACAATAGACTATGTAAACACAATTGATACCGTTCCATTACCACCAAATCCACTGGCTTTGAAAACAATATTTCCAGATAGCACACATGATGCCTGGACTCAAACTTATGATGTGAATTTTAAGCCAAACGGCATAAATGTTTATGAGTGGATGTTACAATATAAAAGTGGCAATAATACCCTTGCAGTTAGCGGACTGGACTTTAATGCCAGGAAGAAAGATGATCACACCGTAATCTTAAATTGGCTTACTTATTCTGAAACCAATAATAAAGGATTTGTGGTAGAAAGAAGCAAAGACGGGATAACCTTTGATTCAATTGGATTTGTAACCAGCCTGAGTGTGGCTGGCAAAGGGGCAAATTATGTTTTCACGGATATGCCGGCCGGAGGAGGAAAGCTTTTTTATCGCCTGGAGCAGGTGAATCTCGATAATACTTTCCAGTTGAGTTCTATAAAATTTGTTCAGCTTGACAACAGAAATTATATCAAAATATATCCTAATCCTGTTAAAGATATTCTGAGCATTAATACTTCATATACATTCCACAACTCACAGCTAAATATATATGATATGAGCGGCCATTTAGTTATGAAAAAGTCTTTAACAGGCAGCGGCACTTCAACCGTGTCTATAAAGAATTTGCCTTCGGGCTTTTACACCGCGAAACTATTTGATAGCAATAATAATATTTCATTTAGATTTCTAAAGGAGTAAAGAAGGTATGCGTTAGCTCAACCCACTTACTCTCTCAATTTTTTGATATCATCACCATCATTCGAATAACTGGCTTAATGTTTTTTAAGCCAGTTATTTTTAAAATACTGCTTACTTTAATTAATCCAAAGTTACCTTCGCTCCAATCATTTAGAATTCCATAATTTTAATAAATATTCCTATGTAAAGACTAAAACCAACTTTTCAATTCCTGTGCTACCTTATCACTCACCCCCAATAGAGGAATTATGAAATTTTTAAAAAAGGTCTTTGCATTATTAGCAATAACTTTTCTTGTAGTAAATCTGAATGCTCCGCGACTGTTTTCACAAAGCCTTACGCCGAAATATATTACCACCACGCCTTTATCTAATGGCTACTATGAATATTTACCCGAAGGCTACGATGCCACCAGTAACAAAACATATCCGCTATTATTTTGCTTTGGAGGCTATGGGGAAAATGGCGATGGAAGCCCCGCTCAGTTGCCCTATGTGATCAGCGTTTGGGGAACTACCGGCTGGCAAATTAACCAGGGAATTTTTCCCACTTCTTTTATCGTAAACGGTCAGCCGCAAAAATTTATAATTCTTTTGCCGCAATTTACCGGTGTTGCCACTCCCAAAAGCATAAATGATATAATCGATTATGCCATCCTGCATTATCGTGTGGACGTTACGCGGATATATATGACTGGCTTCAGCCTTGGAGGTGGACTCGTATGGGATTATACCGGATACAGTCTGCCGTATGCAAATCGCGTTGCTGCAATGGTTCCGGTATGCGGTGGCTCTTATGGTGATACCATGAAGGCAGAAACCATTGCAGCAGGTAACATAGCAATTTGGGCTACTCACAATGATGGTGACCCCACTGTACCTGTGGACACGACAACTATCCTCTATATTAATTTGATAAATGCGGCCTCTTCTCCGCCCAACCCACTCGCGAAAATGACAATCTTCCATGACAATGCACACAATGCATGGGATTCCACTTATAATCTTACTTATGGATTGCACGTATACGAATGGATGTTACAATTTAAGCGTGGGCCGGGAACGCTCCCTGTTACAGGCCTGGAGTTTAACGCAGGTAAAAATGCAGATGGCGAAATATTACTAAACTGGAAAACATATTCAGAAAATAACAATCGTGGATTTGCCATTGAAAAAAGCGGAAATGGGATAACGTTTGATTCTATAGGTTTCATAAACAGCTTTAGTAATGCGGGCCGCGGAGCATCATATTCTTTTAAAGACGCTTCGCCTTTTAATGGAAAAAATTATTATCGCCTGAAGCAAATAAATTTTGATACAAAAGCGGGTTACAGTGCCATAAAGGCTATTGAAATCAAAAACATTAATTCTTTACGAATATTTCCAAATCCTGTAAACGATATTTTGAACATCAAAGCGGGATTTTCACTGGTTAATGCGCGGCTAAAAATTATTAATGCAAATGGCCAATTGCAACGTGAACACATTTTAAGCAGAAGTAATAATGTGGCCGTTTCAGTAAAAAACTTACCGGCAGGTATTTATACCTGCGAAATCATAAATGGAAATAAACGAACAAAATTTAGCTTTGTAAAAGAATAAATATTGCCGTTCATTTTCATCCAAATTTTCCCTATTGAATTAAGCAATTAAAACTGCGGCTTTGTTGCATTATCTTAATGCTTCGCGCAATGCATTAGGTAAAAAAAAGTGTATACTAATATATTTGTTGAAATAACTTTCTTCGTTTCCAACAAATGAAAATGCGAATACTTTTATTCCTCATAGCAGCAAATTTTTTATTAGGCCCGGCAAGCGCACAAAGCAAAAAGACCTATCGCATAAATTCAATCAAAGGTGATAGCAGCGATCTCATAAGTTCATTATACCGCTATCCGAAGTTTGAAAAAGGAGCAGTATCCTTCAACAATCAGCCATTGGCATCGGCCGACTTAAATTATAATTATTTATCAGGGCAAATACTTTTTGTAACACCAAAGGGAGAGCAACTTGAATTGGCAAAGCCTGAAACACTTACTTATATTGCCATTGGCACCGACACATTTTATTACGTTGACAAAGGATACGTTGAAATGATCACGCATTACCCTGCGATAAATCTTTCCAGGAAAGAAATTATTAAATTTAATGGGAAAGAAAAAAAAGGCGCTTATGGAACTTATTCTTCTACAACCGCCGCAAGTTCCATAAATACTTTTTCAGATGAAAATGTTAATCAAAAAATATCGGTTGACGAGAATACCCTTTATGCAACAGCAACTATATACTACCTTTCAGACAGGCTAAACAACTTTGTTCCCGCGACTAAGAAAAATTTTTATAAGATTTTTTCTAAAGATGAAAACAAGCTTTCAGAATATCTGAAAGGTAATTCTATACACTATACGAAAGAGGAAGACCTGCTAAAACTTCTTGAATATTTAGAAGGCAACTGATTAAAGAATACTGCCTACACGTCCCATTTTTTATTTGCTTTCAAAAATTAATTCTGTAAAGGCGGGATGTAAATCAGAAAATTTAACAGGCGCAAGGGGTTCGTATGTGTAATCATTCAATTGCTTTACCCACCACCCAACTGTTTTCCATTTGCCAAATTTATAACCTACATTCTCATAATTTGCAAACCATTTGAAGCCGCATTTTTCATGAAAGGCTACGCTTCTGTCATTAGGTAAATTTATGCCGGCATACACATTTCTAAGACCCTGGCGCTTTAATATTTCAAGAAGCCTTTTGTACAATGCTGTCGCAATACCGGCTTTCTGAAAATCATCATGGATATATACAGAGCTCTCAACGCTCCATTGATAGGCCGTTCTTTCGCGATGACGGGTAGCATACGCGTAACCTGCAAAAAAGCCATCAACTTCGCAAACTAACCATGGCCAGTTTGCCAGGTATGAATTGATGCGCTGCTCAAATGCCTCAACTGAGGGAACTTCAGTCTCAAAGGTGAATGAAGTATTAATAATATAAGGAGCGTATATTGCAAGAATGGATTCGGCATCCGTTGGCAATGCAACCCTGATTCTATTCATATTTCAATTTTATAAACAACGAAGTTAATTTTCGACCCGAATAAAAATTGAAAATTTTAATCATATGCAAGTTCCGAAAGCAGATAGAAAATGTATAACTTGACCTAAGTTATAATTTCAACATAATTCCAAATTATTGTGAACATGGATAGGAAAATATTATTGCCTGCATTGGCCGCTACGCTACTTTTTGTTTCCTGCGTTACAGGTCTTAATTATAACGGCTACATGCAACCGGTATACTATGGCCCAGGGATTGGCCTTGGTACAATCATCGCTGTTGTGATTTCCTGGAGCAGGAATAAATCAATACTCTGGGCAATTATTCATGGGCTTCTGGGTTGGCTTTATGT
>JBBSBD010000236.1:0-9595 GCA_038251675.1 Chitinophagales bacterium
AGATAATAACTGGAACACCGGGCCACGGTACGATAACAGGCTGGAAGATGAAGCTTTTAGAGTAAGTGTAAAGGCCGGCGATGCAGATTTTGTAAAAACTTTCGGGCTTGAAATCCTGGCCGGCAGAAACTTGTTTCCTTCTGATAGTGTAAAAGAAATCCTTGTAAACGAAACGTTCGTAAAAAAGCTAAATCTTGTTTCGCCGAAAGATGTTTTAGGAAAAACCCTGGCGATAAATGGCAATATGAAAGGTTCCATTGTGGGCGTAGTCAATGACTTTCATGACCAGTCTTTCTTTGCTGATATCAATGCAGTTTGTATTACTACCGCTCCTGATCTTTATTATTCTTATGCTGTAAAGATAAAGTCGGGTAATGCGCAGCAAACATTAGCGTCTGTTGAGAAAACATGGAATAAAATGAATCCTGATGAAGTATATCAATACCAGTTTTTAGATGAACAAATTGCTACATTTTATAAAACGGAGGATCTTATACTCAAGCTAATCAAAGCCTTTACTTTCATAGCAATTTTCATCGGCTGCCTTGGCTTATACGGACTCGTATCTTATATGGCTTCACAAAGAACAAAGGAAATTGGCATCCGGAAAGTATTGGGAGGAAGCAATGCACATATTATGTGGATGTTTGGTAAAGAATTTTCGAAACTCATTCTTATTGCTTTTTTTATAGCAGCGCCTGCAGGCTATTGGCTAATGAGTGGCTGGCTCCAGGATTTCAAATTCAGAACTCCGATCAACGCATGGATCTTCGTTTTAGCAATGATTGTTACCTGCATCATTTGTTTACTAACGGTGGGCTATAAATCAATAAGAGCAGCAAGGGCAAACCCGGTAAATGCGCTTCGAACGGAGTAAAAGAATTCTATTGGGTTACGCCGCGGCTCATGTCTCACGAATCGGAAACGGAATCGTTGGTGAGGCACGAACCATGTTACTAAAATTATTCATACCTGGTAATCAAGTAAAATTATGTTTAAAAATTTTTTCAAAACGGCCATCCGCAGCCTTCAGAAAAATAAAGGCTATAGTTTTCTCAACATATTCGGACTTGCAATTGGGATTGCCTGTGCCGGGTTAATTTTTCTATGGGTAGAAGATGAAATGAATTTTGACACCAATAATGTAAAGAAAGACCGCATCTTCCTTGTAAAAACAAATGCAAACGTTGACGACGGTGTCTTTACGCATTCTTCAACCGCGGGCCCAATGGCGCCGGCAATGCAGGCCACGATACCAGGTATTGCAAATACATGCCGCACTACCGAAGATGGCACTTCATTTTTATTTACCATTGGTGATAAGTCGGTGAATGCTTCGGGTAAATATGTAGAGCCTTCTTTTTTTGATATGTTTACATTGCCCTTTATACAAGGCAATGCCAGCAGTGCTTTTGCGCAGTTACATTCTATTGTACTTACTCAAGAAACAGCAAAGAAATTTTTTGGTGATGAAAAAAATGTGCTTGGCAAAACAATTCGCATGGACAACAAACAGGATTATGTTGTCAGTGGGGTTTTGCAAGATCTGCCTGAGAATTACACTGTCCAGTTTGAATGGCTGGCTCCTTTTAAAGTTTGGTATGATGCTAACCCGAGGGCAGCAACATGGTTTAATTTTGGTTTGACTACGTACATTGAATTGACGCCGGGCGTTGATGTGGCGTCTATTAATAAGCGATTATTAAATCCTAATTATGATTTTACTACTCAAAAAATTGAGCATGATAAATCATCTGTCCATGTGTTTTTATTTGGCATGAATGACTGGCATTTACGTAACGACTTTAACAATGGAAAACTAACCGGCAGCGGGCAAATTTTATATGTGCGCTTATTCAGCATTATTGCATGGATCATTTTATTTATTGCATGTGTCAACTTTATGAACCTCGCTACTGCGGGCAGCGAGAAGCGGGCAAAAGAAATTGGTGTACGAAAAGTATTAGGCTCAGGAAAGAAAAACCTGGTTGTTCAGTTTATTGGCGAAGCAATGTTTATGGCTTTGCTGGCAGCCGTTGTTGCAGTTGTTATTATGTCGTTGGTTTTGCCGGCATTCAATTCGTTGGTGCAAAAAAATCTTTCTTTGGAATTTACCAATCCGTATCACATCATTGCATTGTTGTTACTCACCGTAGTCTGTGGGCTTATTGCGGGAAGTTATCCTGCAACGTATTTATCATCTTTCAATCCCATATTTGTTTTAAAAGGAATAAAATTAAAAACCGGGAGCGCACCTGTTATTAGAAAAGGTTTAGTAGTTGTACAGTTTGCCATTTCAGTTACTCTTATCATCTCCACCATCATTATTTATCAGCAGATACAGCATGTAAAAAACAGGGACATTGGTTATAACAAAAACAACTTATTGGAAATATCTGCCCAGGGAAATATTGTAAAAGATTTTACTGCAATAAAACAGGATTTAATAAATACGGGTGTTGTAAAAAACGTGGCCCTGGCAGATCACACAACTATCGGCGGCGGCAATAATACCACCAGTATTTCCTGGCAGGGAAAAGATCCCAACAGCAATATTGTAATTTCTACACGGTTAGTAAGCAATGAATTCATATCCACAACAGGCATGCAACTTACTGAAGGCAGGGACTTTCAACCGGCCGATGTTGTTGAGTTTGGAGACAATCACATGCCTAAAGATTCAACGCAACCTATGAATGTTATTATTACCGAATCAATGGAAAAGCTATTGGGCAAAGGAAGTGCTGTTGGCAAAACACTCCAGCGACAGAGTGATAAGGGATCTTTCGAAATGAGTGTTACCGGTGTAGTAAAAGATTATGTATACGGTGATATGTATGGGCAATCTGCCCCGGTAATATTTTATGATATACCCGCAGCTACATCTTTATTATATATAAAAATAACGCCACAAAGCGGCCTTGAAAAGGCGTTGGCAAAAATAACTGCAGTGATGAAAAAAAATAATCCCGCATATCCCTTAGAATACAAATTTGTAGATGATGAGTTTAATCAAATGTTTTTAAGCGAAATGTTGATCAGTAAGCTATCGCGTGTATTTGCATCACTGGCGATCATCATTTCATGCCTGGGATTATTTGGTTTGGCGGCCTATACTGCCGAACGCAGGACGAAAGAAATTGGTATCCGAAAAGTATTAGGTGCAAGTGTTTCAGGTATTGCTGCCTTGCTTTCAAAAGACTTTTTAAAACTTGTTGCTGTTTCATGCATTGTTGCATTCCCTTTGTCGTGGTGGATGATGAATAGCTGGTTACTGAATTATCAATACCGGATCGAAATAAGCTGGTGGATATTTTTAGCTGCCGGGGTGACTGCAATTTTTATAGCGTTAATCACGATAAGTTTCCAGGCAATAAAAGCAGCAGTTGCAAACCCGGTGAAGAGTTTGAGAACGGAGTGAACCAATGTGCAGATGTGCAAATTTGAAAATGTGCAAATGAAAGAAAAGAATTTTGATGAACCAAACTAAAGAATATGAATTAATCGTCGTTGCGTCGCACTCTTGTACTGTGGAAATTTTTATGAATATGTCAAACAATATAAACTCTGGTTATGTTTAAAAATTATTTCAAAACCGCCTGGAGAAATTTATGGAAGAATAAAATGCATTCCTTTATAAATATTACCGGTTTATCAATAGGTATAACCTGCTGTGTGCTTATTTTTTTGTATGTGCAATATGAATTAAGTTATGATAAATTCAATGTAAATGCAAACCAGATTTACCGTCTTACAGAAGTTTTGCATTTACCAAAAGAAAATAATGCTCGGGCACTTACATCACCTCCTATGGCACCGGTTTTGAAGGCAAATTTTCCTGAAGTATTAAAGGCTGTACGTATTAGCTTCTCGCAAGAATACCTGTCTTATCAAAATAAAAAAATCGCTGATAAAAAAATTATGTATGCAGATTCTGCATTGTTTGATGTTTTTACTTTTCCTGTTATTGAGGGTGATAAGCAAAAGGCGTTAATAGATCCATATTCAATTGTGCTTACACAAAGTATGGCAAAAAAGTATTTTGGAAATACATCTCCTATAGGCGAAATAATGCAGTTATCAGATACTATCCCTTTAAAGGTTACGGCTGTTGTAAAAGATGTTCCTGCAAATGCACATTTTAATTTTGATTGTATTCTTTCGCGAACAACGATAAATGCAATAAATAATAATGCGCCGGAAACGGAATGGTTTCATAATGATTACTATACTTATTTGATGTTGCAAAAAAATGCAGATTATCATCAGTTAGAAACCAGGTTCAGTTCTTTTATTGCAAAGCAAATGGGTGATGTACGTAAAGCAACAGGATTGTATTATGATTTGAAATTGCAGCCGCTTACAGATATTCATTTGAGGTCAAACTTAAACAATGAAATAAATCCAAACAGTGACATTACTTACATCTATATTTTTGGTGCAGCAGGCTTGCTTATTCTGCTGATTGCCTGTATCAATTTTATTAATCTTTCTACAGCAAAATCTGTGAGCCGCGCAAAAGAGATTGGTCTGCGCAAAGTTGTAGGAGCAGAGCGTTCGCAATTAATTTTTCAATTTTTGGGTGAATCATTTTTGTTTACACTTATTGCTGCTGTGTTATCATTTATTTCAACTGTAATAATACTGCCTTGGTTTAATTCATTTACCGGCGAGTCTTTATCGCTTTTAAATTTTATTAATTCCAATGTGCTAATTGTTTTTGCAGGCGTAATTATTAGTGTAAGTTTAATGGCAGGAATATATCCTGCATTTTTAATGTCTTCTTTCTCGCCTGTTAAAGTTTTGAAAGGACCGGCTAAATATGAATGGCGTGATATTTTTTTAAGAAAAGGATTGGTTGTTTTTCAGTTTACAATTGCCATCATTTTAATTACTGGTGCTTTATTGGTTTATCAGCAGCTTCAGTTCATTCAAAATCAAAAACTTGGTTTAAATAGAGAGCAAATACTGGAAGTAACCATTCCATCTTCACAATTTAATAAAAAAGATATTTTATTACAGGCGTTTGCAAAAAATCCTGATGTTGTAGGCGCAAGCCTTACAGGTTTTTCTTTTCAGCAACCGGTAAATGTTATTGCCACTTTGCCTGAAGGCGCTTCAGATAATGAAGTGAGTTCTGTAAGTTCCATTTTTGCAGATGATAATTTTTTAAAAACTTTCCAGATTCCTTTGGCGGCAGGGCGTGATTTTTCAAAGTCATTTTCCACTGATGTTGACCAGGCATTTATTGTAAACGAATCAGCCGTAAAAGCCTTCAACTGGAAAAATAATAATGCAGCAATTGGAAAGAATATTAACTGGGGCTTGGGAATAAAAGGTAAGGTAACCGGTGTGGTAAAAGATTTTAATTACAGCTCGTTGCATGATAATATAAAGCCGCTTATTATAAAAATTCTTCCGGATGGGTATGGGTTTATTGCTTTGCGTATTAAGCCAAATGACCTGCCGCAAACATTAGCTTCTTTATCCGGCACGTGGAAAACGATTGCTGCTGAAGATGACTTTCATTATTCATTCCTGGATAACGATTTTGCTGCACTTTACAAATCGGAACAAAACCTGCAGCGTTTACTTGGATTTTTTACTGCTTTATCTATCTTAATTGCCTGCCTTGGGTTGTTTGGTTTAGCGACTTTTACCATTGCGAAGCGGTTTAAGGAAGTCGGCATTCGCAAAGTAATTGGTGCAAGTGTTTTAAGTATCCTCGCACTTCTTTCAAAAGATTTTCTAAAACTTGTTTTTATAGCCGTATGCATAGCATCGCCGGTAGCATGGTTTGTAATAAATAAATGGCTGCAAAATTTCGCCTATCATATTAATGTAAGCCTGTTCACTTTTATAGTGGTTGGTTTATCCGCTATGTTTATTGCATTTGCAACAGTGAGTTTCCAGGCAATAAAAGCAGCAGTTGCAAATCCAGTGAAGAGTTTGAGAACGGAATGAAATTGTCTGAGCCATGATTAATCTGATTTATGGATTATCATGATTCAGGGAAGTAATAATCAAAACCTGACGGTAGGCAGGTCATTTAATCATTAAAAATCCAGGTCAGACAATGTTTAAAAATTATTTAAAAACCGCGTGGCGCAATCTTACCAAAAATAAAGTCTTTAGTTTATTGAATATTACAGGCCTGTCTATAAGTGTGGTCGTGTGTTTGATAATTGGAATATGGCTTAAAAGAGAATTGAGCTTCGATAATTTTCATCCTAACGGTAATGGGATATTCCGCTTATCCAATACCTTTAAAAGTGAAAGTGAATCATTTTCACAGGCTCCATCCGGGCCAGCCTTTGGTGCCCAATTGCCCGTCCAACTACCTGCCGTAAAATCTGCCTGCCGCATTTTCCCCGGTAACAGCAAGATAAAATATGGTGACAAGCAATTCTTTGAACAGGATGCAGTATCTGTTGATAGTAATTTCTTTAGTTTTTTTGGATTTAAGTTAATTAAAGGAAATCCGCAGCAGGTGTTACAATCTCCTTCTCAGGTAGTGCTTTCAGAAGACATGGCAACAAAGTATTTTGGAAAGGAAAATCCGGTTGGCAAAACAATTTTAGTGGACGACGAGTACCCGATGACTGTTTCGGGTGTGGTAGAAAATGCGCCGGTGAATTCACACATTCAATACAGTTGTATTTTTCCTGTTTCCTTTTTACGTGGGATTCTTATCAAAAAATACAATTATGATTTCAACACCCAGTGGGCCGGCGGATGGCCTTTTACTTATGTTCAATTATCAAATCCCGTCAAATGGAGAGAGACAGAAAAACAAATAAATGTAGTGGCGGCGAAATTTTCTGAGAAAGAATGGAAAGAGAATAAAATGTCTTACAAATATTTTCTTCAGCCATTACGCGACATTCATTTAAAATCACAGTTAAGATATGATGCGAATAATAATGGCAGCATCACAAGGGTAAAAATATTTTCAATTCTTGGTATTATTGTTTTGTTGCTTGCCTGTATCAATTACATCAATCTTACCACTGCGGGTGCTGTAAGAAGAGCCAAAGAAACTTCAGTAAGAAAAGTGACAGGCGCGACTAAATTCCAGTTGATACGACAGTTTTTTTTGGAAACATTTATGTTATGCACACTTTCGGTTTTTATTGGAATTAGTTTACTCAAAATAATATTACCGGTATTCTCTGCGTGGATTGGTTCAATATATAATTTTGATTTTACCCTTACAAACATTCTTTTTGTTATTGGTTTCGTCATAATCATCTCTTCTATTGCGGGAATATATCCTTCCGCTATTTTATCATCCTTCAATCCGGTTACTACACTTAAAGGAAGCTTTACCCAAAGTAGGAAAGGTAATATCATAAGAAAAACGTTAGTGGTGTTCCAGTTTTCAATCACTATCGCTTTGATAGCAGCAATATTTATTATCAACCGCCAGATGAATTTTATAAAAAATAAATCACTCGGGTTTAATGGCAATGCGGTTGTAGAAATACAATTCCAGGGTGATCCCTCCGTAACAAAACAATATGCATCCCTTCGAAATGAATTGCTCACCAGCCCGCATATTTTGAATGTGAGCGGTCACGACGGCAATGTTGTCGGCGGACTTGGTAACGGATGGACAACCACTGAAAATTTAAAAGGCGATGAAATTTCAACCAGCCTGTACGGCATGGCTGTTGATACATCTTATTTTAATACCTACAATCTTTCTCTTGCTGCCGGTCGTTTTTTTTCAAAAGATATTCCTACCGACACAACCGCCGCAGTTCTTGTGAATGAGGCTGCGGTAAGAACTTTTGGCTGGCAAAAGCCTGAAAATGCGATCGGTAAAAAATTTGGAAAGGGGAAGGATGCGCAATATGTAATAGGTGTTTTGAAAGATTTTAATTTTGAAAATCTGCATAAACCTGTTGAGGCCTTAAAAATAAATTATTCCACGCAAGGGAGTACACTCTCTCTGAAAATCGACCCGGCTAATACAGACCTTGCAATTAATCATTTGAAAAAAGTCTGGAAAAAAATGGTACCAGACGTTCCGCTTCAATATGCATTTGTTGATGAGAATATTAATAAGCAATACGGCAATGAACAAAAAATGCAGGGCATCTTTTATGCCTTCGCAGCATTGTCGCTTCTTATCGCCTGCCTCGGGTTATTTGGCCTGTCTATTTTTATTGTAGAGAGAAAAATAAAAGAGATCGGCATCAGGAAAGTGCTGGGGGCCAGCGTGAGTTCAATTGTCAGTTTGCTTTCAAAAGACTTTGCAAAACTTGTCGTGATCTCTGTAATAATTGCCACACCATTTTGCTGGTATTTCATGAATGGCTGGCTGCAGGATTTTGCATATCGTATTACCATAGCATGGTGGGTATTTGCATTGGCTGGAGTTATTGCTTTAGCAATAGCACTACTTACCATAAGCTTCCGGGCAATAAAAGCGGCGGTAGCAAATCCAGTAAAAAGTTTAAGAAACGAATAAACTGATCATTATGATAAAAAACTATTTTAAGATTGCATGGAGAAATTTAGTAAAGAATAAAACTTTTTCTTTCATTAATATATTTGGATTAACAATTGGCCTGGCAAGTTTCCTGCTTATTGCACTGTATGTTTTTGATGAGCTTTCTTTTGACCGTTTTCATAAAAATGCAAATAATATTTATCGTGTCATTGAAGATAAGACAACTCCCGAAGGAAAAGAAACAAAGTCTGCAGGTACCGGTTTCCAGGTGTCTCAAAGAGCGGTAAAAGATTTCCCGGAGATAAAGGATGCTGCACGGTTTACTACGTTTGGAAGGTTGAATGTAGGCAATACAGAGAATACAAATGTATTCTATGAAAACTTCACAATTGCAAACGCAGGGTTTCTCACTACTTTTGATTTCACCTTATTGGCGGGTGATCGCAACGCTGCATTAACCGAGCCGCACTCAGTAATTATTACGGAAGAAACAGCAAGAAAATTATTTAATAGTGTTGATGTATTAGGTAAAGCCTTAAAGGTTGACAGGGATAGCTCGCTTTTTAAAATAACAGGTGTGCTGAAAAACTTTCCTGCCAATTCACACCTTTCATTTAATCTTCTGTTTTCTGAGTCAAGCATAAGTAGTGATGATTTTAAAAAATTTGTAAATTCCGATTGGAGCTCTGGTGTCTTTTCCACTTATTTGTTGCTGGATGGTAAAGCAGATACAAAAAAGGTTGAGGCAAAAATTGACCGGCTCGTTGCTGCAAACAAGAAAGCTGATGAAAAGAATAATGTCAATTTTTTTTTACAACCACTGAAGGACGTTCACTTTTATTCTAATGATATTGAAAGCTCAGTTAGCCGGGGCAATATTACGTACATCTATGTTTTTTCTATTGTTGGCTTGTTTGTACTGTTAGTTGCTTGCATTAATTATATGAACCTGACTACGGCAGGGTTTTCAAACAGGGCAAAAGAAATTGCCGTACGTAAGGTAGCAGGCGCGTCAAGGGAGGTTCTTGTAAAACAATTTCTTTCAGAAACGTTTTTAATAACAATAATTGCCGTAGCATTTGCATTGCTGCTGGTTGAGATACTTCTCCCGTACTTTAATGACTTTACAGAAAAGAA
>JBBSBD010000237.1:0-9583 GCA_038251675.1 Chitinophagales bacterium
AATTAAACCGCGTATCTACTGCCAGCCTTGTTTTTCGCGATGGCGATGCAGCACTTCAGACATTTACGCTCAGCAATAAGCAGGATTTTGTTCCCGGTAAAAAGATTGAAATCAGCATCGGCCGAGACAGCAAAAATACAATTGCATTTAAGGGAATTATTATAAAGCATGGTATCAAAGTAAAAGCAAATGGCAATACACAACTGCAGGTTGAGTGTATGGATGAGTCGGTTAAAATGACTATTGGGAGACGCAATCAGTATTTTGAAAATGTAAAGGATAATGAAGTTTTTGATGAGTTGATTTCAAAATATGGCCTTCAATCAGATCCGGAAACTACCAGGCTTCAACATAAGGAATTGGTGCAGCATAATATTACAGATTGGGATTTTATGTTACTAAGAGCTGAGGCTAATGGCATGTTGGTAAATGTGGATGATGGCAAAATAATAATTAAGAAACCCGCGATTGCAAACAGTGCAGTTTTGGAAATTCAGTACGGTTCTTCCATTTTGGAATTTGAAGCGGAAATAGATGCGCGTAATCAATTTAAAAGTGTGAATGCTGAATCGTGGGATTATAGCAACCAACAACTATTTACGGCAGATACTTCATCAGTATCTTTTACCGAGCAGGGAAATTTATCAGCAAGTACAATAGCAAATGCGGTAAGCCCCGATAAATTTGACATGCACCACAGTGGCCATAAACTGGAGCAGGAACTGCAGGATTGGGTAGACGGAATTATGTTGCGTAGCAGGCTTGCCAAAATAAGAGGCCGTGCCAGGTTTACAGGTTTTGCAGGAATAAAGCCCGGCGATACAGTGAAGCTTTCCGGCGTAGGCGACCGGTTCAACGGGAATGCTTTTGTAACAGCGGTACGACAGGATATCGGGGATGGAACCTGGGAAACGCAAATTCAATTTGGGCTTGATCCGCGTCGATATGTTTTTCTTCATAATGATATAAATGATGCTCCATCAGCAGGTCTTGTAGGAGGCATCAGCGGCTTGCAAGTAGGAATAGTAGTTCAACTGGAAAGCGATCCCGACGGGCAGGACCGGATTCTTGTACGGGTTCCTGTTATAGATAGTAACGCCCAGGGAATATGGACCCGGGTGGCAAGCCTCGATGCCGGCAATGATCGTGGCGCATTTTTTATGCCCGAAATTGGTGATGAGGTAATAGTCGGGTTTATCAATGATGATCCACGCGATGCCGTTGTGCTTGGAATGTTGCACAGCAGCAATAAACCAGCGCCCATAACTCCGCAGGATGCGAACAATGAAAAGGGGTTTACTACCAGGAGTAAAATGCATTTAAGTTTTAATGATGATACAAAAACGATAGTCATAGATACGCCTGCCGGAAACAGTATTACCATTGATGAGCAAAGTATGAAAATTGAAATCAAAGATCAGAGCAATAACAAGATTACGATGGAGTCTTCAGGAATTACAATGGAAAGCCCTGCAAATATTGATATTAAAGCGGGTGCAGTTTTAACGCTGGCCGGCGGGGCCTCACTCTCCATTGGAGCACCTTCATTGTCAGTAAAAGCTGATGCCGATGTGAGTATCCAGGGCGCTGTAGCAAAACTGGCTTCATCGGGAATAACAGAGATAAACGGGTCTATTGTAAAAATTAATTGAGGGAGAGAAATAAGAAGAAGGTAGCAGGTAACAAGAAGCAAGAAGCAAGTGGTGAACAAGACTTGCTAATAATATCTTGCTACTAAAAAATAATAACTATGCCATCAGCAGCAAGAATAACAGATATGCATACTTGCCCGCTTGCGACTCCTAATCCGCATGTAGGTGGCCCCATTTCCGGGCCGTGTGTCCCTACTGTTTTGATTGGTGGATTGCCGGCGGCCGTTGTTACAGATCTATGCGTATGCGCCGGGCCGCCCGATTCCATTGTGAAAGGATCGACAACAGTTTTTATAGGCGGAAGGCCTGCAGCGCGGCAGGGAGATTTAACAGCACACGGTGGGGTAATAGTGAGCGGTTTACCTACCGTACAAATTGGAGGATAGCAATAACGCTCTCAGAAAATTGATTCGTGGCAAATGGTGTAACCTGCCTGCCGTCAGGCAGGTTCGTGGCAAATAAAATATAGATTATGGAAAATTCATTTAATTCATTTCTTGGTACCGGTTGGGCGTTTCCGCCTGAATTTGATCTTGAAGCGGGCACTGTTGAGATGGTAAGTGATTATAAAGACATAGAAGAAAGTTTAAACATCCTGCTTTCCACAAGTCTTGGTGAACGTGTAATGCAACCAGATTACGGATGCAATCTTACCGATTATATTTTCGAATCGCTGAACAGTACTTTAATCGGAGTTATAAAGCACAATGTTGAAAACGCGATTCTTTATTATGAGCCACGCATTGTAGCGGAAAATGTAGATGTCACCTCGGCAGATTCATTTGATCTTATCGAAGGAAAATTTACAATTTCGGTAGAGTATACCATTCCTCAAACCAATTCGCGGTTCAATTATGTGTATGATTATTATTTGAACGAAGCATCAAGGCCTGTATGAGAAATGAAAAAAAATTCGCGGAATTAGTGGCGATACTCTTTAAAAATATTTGGGAATTATAAATGGTTACAAATTATTATGTACGACTGTGAATGCCTCATCCATCCTTTTCAAAACGATCCCGGCACAAGCCAGAGCCAGCGGGTAATGGATGAGCTTCTGTCGGGCGCTGCAAAAATTGATGCGAGAACTTTGGCTGACCTGCTGGATTATTTCGTGCAGTTATCGCGCCACATAAATTATTACGATACCGAATTAAATGTAAGCGATTGGCAGCCTTTCTTTAAAAACAGCATTCCTTTTATACTTGCCTCGATTATTAAAAATCAGTCAGCAGATATTGAAAATAACTTTGCTTATTACAATTCTCTTTTTGAAAAAAAGCCATCCCCAAACGGCCTCCAGTTACACGCTTATTTTATTTATTATCGCTTTATCAATAAGATAAATAACTGGCATCTTGCTGTAAAAGACAGTGGCCTTCCTATAGAAAGTTTTCTTGAGATATTGATAAAAGATAAGCTGATGCAGCCGGTAAAATTCTTTATCAGCTACACCAACGCGGCAGTAAAATATTACGGGATAAAAAGAATTGATTTTTCTAAACTCTATGATAATAAAGTATGGAATCTCGATGTAACTGATCTGTATTCCATTGACAACAATTTTAAAACCGGTACCAACAGTAAATTTAAACAGCTTAATAATCTTTACCAGCAGTTTAAAACCATTGCATCTCCGTTTTTTGATGCCACTAATATTACATCCACAGAGGCTGAAAGCAATTTGGAGTTGAGCCTTTTGCCTCTGAAAGAAGAGTTACAAAAAAAGCATCCTCCGCACCTCGGTTTGTTATTTGTTTTTTTAAACATCTTCCGTTATTTACAAAATGATCTTAATGGATATACCCGCAAGCATCTCGATTTTTTCTATAAAGATGTACTGCAGATAAAATCACGCGAGGCTATTCCCGATAAAGGCCACATTATTTTTGAAATTCAAAAGCTGCTTAAAAAATATTTAGTCAAAAAAGGAATTCTTGTAAAGGATGGCAAGGATAACAACAAGCAGGAAATACTTTTTTCCCTCGACGATGAAATAGTCGTTAACAAAACGGAGGTCGCAGATATAAAAACATTATTTCTGAATAATCAAAACGCTTTTGCACAATCTTATGTGGAAGGTGTTTATATAGCAAATGATGCGACAAAGGCTGATGGAATAGATAAAGATTTTGAGGATGGCCAACCTAAAAACTTTTCGACACTTGGCGCTAAGCTTAGTAAATACAGTGATCCCGAAACAAAAATTGTGAAACCTTATGCTCACGGCAGATTGGGTTTTATCCTTGGTTCACCGGTTTTGTATTTAAAAGAAGGGACACGTACTATTGATATTAACCTTAAATGCGAGCTTGCAGATTCATTTTGTAATGACATGGAAGCAGCAGCAATTGTATCTTCCAGGAATTGCTGCGATCAGGCTGAAGACGGGGTTGGTAACGTCATAAAAAATGGAGCCAACCCAGGCTACCCGGTATTTTATTCTGCCGCCCCTTTTTATGATAAAATAAATACAATCCTTAATACAACATATTATTACCTCAATGATGACCTTTTAAAGGATGCGGTTAAAAAGGGAATTAGTGCGGCATTGGTGGATGATTTACGAAACAAGTATCTGATAGAAACGGAGAGCGAAGAAGACAAAAAGTGCTATTGCCCTACAGAGATCCGAAGATTTGAAACAGTGATTGAATCCCCGATTTTCGAATCAGACTTTAGCACCCAATTGTCAATTCTGCAAGATGTTTTCAAACCTTTTAAACCGCTTAGTATATTATTTAGCGGAGAAAAAGAATGGATAGAGCCAAGCATAATCAACCTCCTAAACCTGGAGCCTTCCCCGTTGCCGGCGAGCAAGAATTTTAGCTTCCATATAAACGCAACTTTAAAGCCTGATAAACCTGCTGTGACATTTTATGATAAGGAAAAATTGAAAGAAGATTTTAATTCTATACAGCCATTAGTTAAAATTGAAATAGATGATCGCGTAAAATTTATCTTAACCGGTGCCGAGTTAAAGGCGCTTAGTCAAATGGCTATTGCGGTGAATCCCGGTAACGACGAAAACAAGTGCCCGTGCGACCAGGATCCTTCCTGCTGTTTGTTGATAGATGATTTTATGGGCGATAGAGAAATTTCACTATATCATTTTTTTAGAAATATTGTACTAAGAAATACAACAGATGTTTGGATTGGTGTAAAAGTATGTGGTGTAAGAAATTTAATTGTACAGAATGATGAGAACATTGACGACGTAAACAAGCTCATGCATCCATTTGGAGTGCGTCCGAAAGTTGGCGCCAATTTTTATATTGGCAACAAGGAAATTTTTATGAAGAACTGGCAGGAGATATGGGTAAATGTAGAATGGAAAGACCGGCCCGTGGACTTCAAGGATTATTATAAACACTATAGCTATGAGCCGTTCGAGGATGGAAGCACAGAAATTACCAATGATAGTTTTAAGATTAATATCGCGATGCTTGAGAATGGTAATTGGAAAAATGATGGCACAAGCCTACTTTTTACCAATCCAAAATTGGCAAGAGCACCTCATTGTACAGATGAAATTCCGGCACAATGGTTTGAAGACATCTACGATGTAAAGACCGGCGATTTTGCCCCGCCATATATTCCTCCTGCCTTTAACATAGAACCACTGAGTCCATATAATATTTCGTCAAGCTATGGCTTTTTGCGCTTGACTTTAGATGGGGTAAGCTTTCAGCATGACAGGTACGCCTTTGTTCTTATGAGACACATACTTGCTTTGAATAATCTTGTTGATCCTATATCTATAAAATTTGCCCAGGATTTTACAAAGGATGCTCAGAAACTGATCGCCGCGATTATTCTTCGGGTCCAAAGCCTCCAGGGGCCGATTACAAATATTCAGTCCAATGCCTCTGGCATTAATAATGAAATAACAAATTTTTTTAGCGGGCTCCAGACATTGATGTCGTCTCTTGCCTCACATCTTACAAGCGCGTCAGGTGCGGCTAATCTCGCTGCAGCCGTAGCGCAAGTAAACGCAGCTATTGCATTAGTTCCACAAATTAATTCTCATATATCCAATATATTGGCCGATGATAACGTGATTACCGCTAACATTACTTCTATTGATCACCTGATAAATGATAGTCCGTTTGGTCCATTGGATTTTAATAACCTTACAGGAGTTGGGTTGAAAAGATTGGCTGATGAACTTAAAGATATAATTGACCAGATAGCCGACAAGCTTAAAGTTAACACTGATCTGAAAACAGGCTTGCCAAAGGAACCATACACACCAACTCTAAAATCTATTTCTCTCGACTATACCGCAAACGCGACTTTACAGGACATTGACCTTATTCATCTTTATCCCTACGCTGGAACCTACAAACATGAGGAAATTGAATTGCAACCAACTCTCTTCCCAACTTTTTGCGATGAAGGAACTTTATTCCTTGGGCTGAAAAATTTAGTTCCCGGCAATAACCTCAACATACTTTTTCAACTGGCTGAAGCCACTTCGGATTCTGAATCACAAAAAGAAAATGTGCAATGGCACTACCTCGATAGTAATGTGTGGAAACCTTTGCGTGATGGTTTTGAAGTATTGGATGATGCAAGCGGGAACCTTACCACCTCCGGCATTATCAAATTTGCAATGCCTGCAAATATGACAAGCGACAATACAGTTATGCCGAAAGATTTGTATTGGATAAAAGCGTCCATTGCTCAGAATAGTAAAGCCGTAAGTGAAACAACCGGAATTCATCCACAGGCAATTCGGGTAACATTTACCAATGATACAGCGAATGATAAGCTGCGTTTGTCTCAACCGCTAGCTGCCGGAAGTATTTCAAAATTGAATGTTGCAGACGCCAATGTAAAAAGCTTGCAACAACTTTACGATACTTTCGATGGCAGCATTCCAGAAATTGAACAGCAATTTTATGTGAGGGTAAGTGAACATTTGCGTCACAAAGGAAGAGCGATTCAAAAATTCGATTATGAGCGCCTGGCGCTTGAAGCTTTCCCGCAAGTGTTTAAGGCAAAATGTATTAACCACAGTTTTGCATTGGATGCGCATCTGTATAAAAATGATTTCCCTTATGCTCCGGGTTACGTAATTCTCGCGGTAATTCCTGATCTCTATAAACTGAAAGCGGGCAATTCATTTGAGCCGAAAGTTCCTGTAAGCATCATTGAAAAAATTGAGGCCTACATCCGGAAGCGCACATCGCCTTTTGTGCGTTTTCGTGCTATGAATCCCCGCTACGAAAAAATTAATTTTTGCCTTCGTGTACAATTAATAAAGGGGAAAGATGAAAATTATTACCGCGAAAAATTAAAGCAGGATTTGAAAGAGCTACTGGCGCCGTGGGCTGTGGGCAAATATGATAAGCTAACCTTTGGGCAATGTGTTTACCGGTCCGACATCATCAGGTTTTTGGAGAATACGGATTATGTTGATTTTATCACTGACTTTAGAATGGGAAAAGAAGGCGAAACTCCGCTCGATACTTTATCAAAAGTATGTCCTGAAACACCGCGTTCTATTTTGATTGCCGGCGATATTGAAGTATGTATAAATCAACCGGATTGTGAAGATTGGAAAATATGTTCTGAAAATGATAATAACCAAATACAAATTGATTGTTGCACAACTCCTTTAATTCCCGTTGTGGACTATTGCATTGACAAAAATAATATGACTGGATAAGTATGGCAGATGATTCAACAAATAAAACAATTAGTTCAACCGATTCCGGGTTTCCGGTTTATCTCGATTTCGATAAACTGAGGAGTGAGTCCATTGCCTACCTGGGAAATCTATCTGGAAAAATATGGACCGATCATAATGTGCACGATCCGGGAATCACCATTCTCGAAATGCTTATTTATGCGGTACTCGATTTAGGCTACCGTACCAATCTTCCCGCAGTTGATTTATTTACCAGGGATCCCGCAGACACATCGACGGACAATAATTTTTTTACTCCTTCGCAAATCCTCGCTAATAATCCATTAACGATAATAGATTTCCGAAAACTGCTTATTGATATTTCAGGAGTAAAAAATGCCTGGCTGGAAGTAGAAGATAAAACGTCCTCCGTTTTTTGCGAGACAGATAATACCATACCGGGAACTGTTCCAAATCAAAGGACCAATCCTTGTGAATGTGATTTTTTAAATGGCCTTTATCATGTGTACGTTGAGCTTGAAAAGGATTTTGATTTAAACGATACAAAACAGAAACAGGCTTACAATACCATTATTGATAATGTAAAATGCGCATTAATGTCTCATCGCAATTTATGCGAAGATTTTATTGACATTAAAGTTTTATGCAGGCTGAAAATTGGTTTGTGTGCCGATATTGAATTGGATCCGGATGCTGACGGGGCCAGTGTTTATCTTAAAATACTTGAAGCGCTTCGTGAATTTTTTTCTCCCTCACCAAAGTTCTACACCTTGCCTCAGCTTCTGGACAAAGGCAAACCGATTGAAGAAATTTTTGCAGGACGGCCATACAACCTGGAGGAAAGCTATGGCTTTGTGGATACCGATGAGTTAGAACAAATCACACTTAGAAAAAAAATCCACTTATCTGATGTATACAATATTTTATTTGAGAAAGCAGGAGTAAAAAATGTTCGAAATCTCGCATGGCGGTTATGTAATAGTGGCGGGCCTTATCCCGACGTGAGCAAATGGGAACTGCATCTCCCTGAAAATTTTATTCCTGAATTTGATGTAACATGTTCTGGCTTTCAATTCTTCAAGTATGGAATGAGAGTGAAACTGGACCTGGCAAAAGCTGATTCAACCTTTGCCATGAATTTTTCAACGAACGGAAAAATTCCTTACACACGTCCATCTCTAAATCTTGATACGGAAATACCACAAGGAGTTTATCATGCCGATCTTTCTGATTATTATTCTATTCAAAATGAATTCCCTCATGTGTATGGAATCGGGAGAGGAGATTTGGCCAACACGGCATCTGATGAACGAAAAGCCCAGGCTTTACAATTGCAAGGCTTCCTTTTATTTTTTGATCAACTGCTTGCAAATTATTTAACCCAGTTAAAAAATATCCGTTCGTTATTCGCATTATCTTCTTCAGAAAATGACAGCGATAATCATACTTATTTTACCAATGAGCTCACCAATGTACCTCAATTGGAAAAATTGCTTCGTTTCAGTACAGGTAGCGATGGCGGTGGTACTTTAGGAAGCGAAGGAAGTATTCTTGCTTATCCCACAGATAGAAAAAATTTAGAAAATCTCAGTGCTTCAGGCAAAATAAAAAATACGGATCTCGACAGAAGATGCAATGATGTAAACAAAGATGATTTTCCTGAATATAAATTTTGTTTTGGTGCGGTTCGTGATCAGGCAGAAAATCAATTAAGAGATGATTTATTGAACGGAGATTTTGACCCGGTCATTATATCGAATTACAATGAGTGTTATTTCTTTTATTGCTTTACGTCATCAACGGAATTCGCCTTAATAAGTAAGAAATATTATGCGAGTGAAAAAGAAGCAAAGACGGCTGCAGCATCTATAAAATATTTGGGAACGTTCCCTGAAAATTACCGTTCATTTTTGATTGACGATGCAAATTCGGGAAATGAATATTTTTCATTTGACCTGGAATTAAATCTAAATGCTTACGCGAAATATTTACAACTGATCGCCGAAGATGGGGCGCTGTATAATTCACGCCGGCAGGATTTTCTAAACCACCTGCTCTCAAGGTTTGCCGAGCAGTTCACTGATTATGCGATGATCACGTCAGGATTTTTAACTCCGGATCAATTGCAAATAGCACAAATCAAAGCCGAAGAAAAATTTCTCTCAAAGTATGATGATCTCAGCAGCAACAGGGGTAAGGCTTATGATTATTTATGCGATGGCTGGGAGAACGAAAATATTTCCGGGTTTGAAAAGCGTGTGAAAGCATTAAGCGG
>JBBSBD010000238.1:0-9470 GCA_038251675.1 Chitinophagales bacterium
ATAGGACTATGGTCAGGCAGTTCCGGAAAACTGGCGCCATGTTCAAGCATAAGTTTCATCTTTTTCAACTCATTTTCCATCCTGAGTTTTTCAAGTTCGGCTTCGTGGTCGTTTTCAAAGGCTGTCATACTATATTTTTTTTATAAAACAGGTTAAGAATGATAATCCGGATTAGTATAAGTAAAGCATGTAAATATAATACAAATCCGGCAAAAATATTCAGCCTGACATAACAAATTAATCAGATGACTATGCTTTTAAAGCCAAAATGTATTTTATTCAAGCCGCGAAATTTATAATGTTTTGTATACAAAGCAGACGGTTTATCTTAAAAAACGCCTGGCTTCTCTTATCAGGTGGGTCAGGAAAACCATCAAACAGGATGAGATAAATCTGATTATTGAAAAATATAAGGATTACGAAGGCACTGACTTCCACACGTGTATAGTAACAGAGTTCAGTATAAATTCGCAGATCGAAGGCCTGTTGGGGCAAAAAATGATTTCTTTAATTTGTTTTATGATCTTCTGAAAATCAGGTATTTTCAGGGCTTTTGTTTTTTTAGTTATTGGAATAAAGAATCATAAAACAAATTCTCAACTTATTGTCTTGTTATGAGAATTACAATCACAAATATTCGTAATATTGATATCATAAACAAACATTTCAATTCATGAAGATCAGGTTTTTTTTATTGCTTTTCCTGATATCAACAATCTTTGTTAGGGCTTATTCCCAGGAAAATACAATAAGTATTTTTGATAAAATATATGATTCAGTTTTCATTAATCCAAATTCTACACTTGATTTTTACACCACTGAAATAAAATCTGAAACCTCTGCACAAAAACAGAATTTAAAAGCATTGGCTTTTGATTATCTTGCTATAGCGCGTTGCTTATATGAGTTGAAAAAATACGACGAAGTGTATCCAAATTTACGCAAGTCCCTTGATAACGCATACAGATCAGGCAATATCGAAATACTTGTAAAATCGCAGTCCTCTGTTAGCGATTTTTTCAGGATTTCCTCCGAACAAAAGCTGCCCCTGACTTTATCAAAGAGAGATAATGCAACCACTAAAAATTTTAATTTCAGGATAAAATCAATAGTCAATTCGAAAAATGATTCTGTCTGGATTTCAATTCCCTTTGGCCAAATCATTGGTATAGAAAAAGGGATTAAAGGGAAAGTATACAGTGCCGATAACGATCAGGAACCCACAAGATCAAATATTTACCTGGGAAAAGCTGAAATAGTTGCAGTTGACCTTTATGAAACAACGGTACTGATACTTGTTGAAAATTCAAAGGATCCAAAAAACATGATCCGGGAAGGTGATTTGGTGGGCATCCCCATTCCATACACTACCAAATCTTATAAAAGCGTTTTCTTCCGATTTACTCAAAAAAACATTGAATTTCTGGACCGCTATGATGTGCCTTTCTATCCAATAGGCCAATTGCTACAGGTAGATGACCAGGAGATGGAGAATATTCAATTAAGGCTTATGAGCTATGATTGCCGCAAAGTAGCTGAATTTATCCGGCCTAAAATTCCCGAAAATCCACAATGGGACTTGGAGTTAAAACATGGGAAATATGCCGGAAAAAAGATGGTGGATATCTTAGACGGCACCAGCCCTGAAGACCTGATGACATTCTTTGATTTTATGAGCAGTTTCCCTGGCAGATACCTTGGAAAGTCATGGAAAATCAGTGAGATTTTTGCTACCTGGCTCATAAATAACGCACCTTTAGGGGAGGAGAAAATGCGGACGATGATCTTTTCCGCTAATACAGAAAAAGAATTGGATACTGTTTTTTCGCAATACAGAGATGATATACAAAGCCTTGAAATGTTTGATAAGATCCTTTCATGTGCTGATGATTCTGCTAAGGCCGGAAAGTTTGATAATGCTTTCAAAATCAACAAAGTGCTTTTTAAAATGGCATCATCTTTTAATAACAAACCCTGGGAAGGACAAGCCAACTTTAATAAGGCCTATATTTATGATATACAGGATAAAAAACCCGAAGCCCTTATCGAATATGAAAAAGCGGCTCAATTATTCATTGAAAATAGAAATATCTCCGGACATGCCGCAGCATCAGGAAATATGGCTATTATATATCGCTCAATGAAGAAATATAACGAAGCATTTGCTAAATACCAGGCATGTCACTCATCAAGGCTTCAACTTTATGAAAGAAACAAATCGGAAGGCAATACCATCAACCTTGTGAAATCTTTGATCAATGAGGCAAAATGCATGGTAAACCTTGAAAAGAAAGGAGAAGCCCTGGGTGTATATGAATCATCTTTGCAATACCTGACCGACTCCACTTCAAAAGAGATTATCGATTACCGTGGAGACATCTACACTTATATGGGTAAGATTAAACATGACCTTGGACTACCGGCCGAAGCCAGAACGTTATATGAAAATGCCCTCAGTTTGAAACAACTTGCCGGCAAACAGGCTGATGAAGCTTCATTGCTAGATAACATCGCTTTAATCTCGGATAATACTTCAGAACAAATTCAGTTGTACCAAAAATCTTTCATAATAAAAGAAAGTCTGGGAAACCAAAGTGAAGCAGCATTTACCATGTCAAATATCGGGCAGGCCTACTGGAGAATGAAAGAATTCCAAAAAGCTATCGAAGCGCATCAACAAGCTATTACCCTGTATTCAGAAATAAATGATCTTTCGGGTCAGGCTTTTTCCTATACCAGGTTAGGATGGATTTATCAGAAAAGCGGTGAACCAGCCAAGGCTTTTGATAGTTTCGATAAAGCACTCAACATCTATTTAAACCTGAGCGATTCAGGCAAAGCTGCTGAGGTTTATAATAATCTGGGTGATTTGTTCCAAAATGTTAAACAGCACGAAAAAGCCCTGTATAACTATAATGAAGCCTTGAAAATTTATGAAAAAGTCAATTCGCCTAAAGAACTCGCTTCAACTTATTCCAACAAAGCAGGCGTTTACTATAAGTTTAAGGAATATGCCAAAGCAAGAGAATTACAACAAAAAGCCCTGGATTTGCAGTTAGCCTGTGGTGATAAGGAGGGGAGCATGTTTACGTATCTTTTTCTTGGGTTGATTTCTTATTATTATGAGTTTAAGCCTGATTCAGCTTTGGTTTTTTACAAAAAAGCTGCGGAAATTGCTGCATTATTAGGGAACCCTTCGGATATGGCATTTTGCCAAAAATATGTGGCCGATCTGGTGGGCAGTTTGGGAAACATTGAGAAATCAATCTCATTGTACGGTGAAATATTAAAAGTTTACCGGGAACTCAATGATAAGTTTTCTGCTGCAGAAGCCTTGATACAGTTAGGCCTTCTGAACTTTAGCAAGGGTGATTTTGATGTTGCAAATAGCTATTACAACCAGGCTGAAGAAATAACCAAAACTAATAACGACAACTCAAATCTCCATAGGGTTTTCATATGTCAGAGCGAATTATCTCTGTATGAAGGCGACTATAAATCAGCAGTTTTTCTAGCAAATAAAGCTCTTGATCTGAGCAAACAACTGGAAAACAATTGGGGGATGGCCTCCGCGAATCTGGAACTTGGAAACGTTTACAGTGAGATGGGAGATTATAAAACTGCGCTGCCGTTTTTAATAGAGGCAGATAGTATTTATAAAACTTTGGACTCTGAAACTTCCGAGGCCACTCCTATCAACAATATCGGTAACTTGTATATGGCCCAGGGCGACTACGATATTGCCCTTCCCTATTTTCAGAAAGCCCACGAATTAATTGAAAAATCAGGGCTCGACAGAACTTTTCTTGCACTTATAAAAGGAAACATAGGAGAAGTATACTATGAAACCAACAATAATGAAGAAGCCAAAAAATGGATTAAGGATACTTACCAGATCGCTTCTGATTTGAAGTCGTACAGGCAAATATCACAGGCATTGCTTATACAGGTTAAACTTGATCTCGAATCTAAGCAGTTGGAAGATGCACATAGAAATCTTGAGGAACTTTTTAAAGTATTAGTCAGAGTACCCGAAAAACCCAGACTAATAGAAGCGAACTGGCTGATGGGCAAATATTATTTAGCTAACAAAGACTTTGTAAATGCTGAAAAATATTTAAAAATATCGGTTAGTACTGCTGAACAGATTGGGAACACAAAATATTTATGGGAACCTTTGTTTTCACTGTCAAAGCTTCAGAGAGAAACCGGCAAAACCGATTCAGCCATCAATACGTTAAAGAAATCGATCAATATCATCGAAATCATTAAAAGCAAAGTTAGCGGCGGAGAGGAAGCAAAGAAATTGTTCGCTTCGGGCTCTTCAAAGATTATGGTATATTCCGATATTGTTGAATTGCTGATGCAACAGGGCAGAGTTGACGAAGCCATACAATATCTCGAAAGAGGAAACAACGAAAACCTGAAAACCAAATTTAAAAGCCTGAATGTTACTTTCAACGACACAAAAAAGAATGATGCCATAAGTACTGAAAAAGATCTGAAAAGCAAGCTCGAACTGGCAAATGACTTGGTTTTTAAAGAAAAGTCAAAACCGGTTTTGGAGCAAAATGAGCAATTGATTAAAGTCCTTGAAGAAATAAAAACAGTTCATCAAACGGAATACATCTCGTTCGTGAACCAGATTGTAACCGACGAGCCTTCGCTTAGGAATTATTTCAGCAAAAGCGAGAATCCCATCAATTTCAGGGCTCAAAAAAAGAAAATTCCTGCCGATATGGGCATTTTACTTTACCTGATTTCCGAAAAAAACCTTTATATATTTGCGGGCACTTCCGACTCGGTTACGGCAAAAGTGGTTAAAATTAACAAGCCCGAATTTGAAAAAGAAATCAGAGATTTTTATGGAGCATTAAAGGCCCCTTCATTTCGTGCAAACGTGAGGGGTACTCAGATGCTGGAAACCGAAAATAGCGACTCATCCAGAATGGCTGACTTTAAAGACTTATCTGCAAAATTGTATGAGCAGTTGATAAAGCCTGTTGAAAATGAAATCAAAGGTAAAACCATGCTCGCCATTATCCCGAATGGTGCTTTATATTATATCCCTTTTCAGGTGCTTGGACAAAATACCGCAACCGGCTTCCATTACCTGATCAGCGATTACTCTGTTTTTTACAGCAACAAGCTGAGTTATCTGTTCGACAATCTTTTCCAGAAAGATGAAAATCCAAAGCTAATGGCTGTTGGGAATGCCGATAAAACACTGCCTTTTGCCGAAGAGGAAGTAAATAATCTCAAAAGTATTTTCGTGAACCCCAAAATACTTGTACAGGGTGCTGCCACAAAAACTGCAGTGCTGAAAAACCAGGGTGGTTTTAATATTTTACATTTTGCAACCCATGGTATTCTTGACTACAACAATTTTGAAAACTCATATCTCGTTCTGGCAAAAGATCCGGTAACCGGCGATAACGGGAAATTAAGAATTGATGAAATATATGGAATCAGTAACCTGGAAAGCTGCGAAATGGTAACACTTTCGGCATGCGAAACTGCCGTTGTTCAGGAAAATAACCAGGGCTGGCCAATAACAACGGCATCTGCGTTTCTCGAAATTGGCGTGCCATCCGTTATAGCAACCTTATGGAGTGTCGACGACAAAGCCACAGGAATCCTGATGAAAAAATTCTACGAAAACCTTCGAACCATGAGTAAACTTGATGCACTGCGGGCAGCTCAAAAATCAGTATTGGCTGAAGAAAAATACAATCATCCGTATTACTGGGCTCCTTTCCTGTTGATAGGAAACTGGCAGTAAACCGGGTTTGTTTGGTGCTTATTATTGCACGCTATACTGATATAAGTAATCTAATGTTCACAAGTTCTTCTCCCATAGCTTAAACTAAAATTCAGGATAACGAATAAGTAAATGCAACACTACAACTACTAGGTATAAAAACAAAATCTACTAACTTTTTGAAAGACGAATAATAATAAACGCCTCAGAGAATTCTGTTGCAAACAAGCATAAAGCTATTTCCAGGCTTCTTATTATTGATTTGTACGACAAGGCTATAATTTTAAAACTATTAGATGTTTACATTCTGAACTGATAGATTTAACTACTTAATCCTACTCTTAATTGTAAGCACTTGTTTCTTCCACGATGAAGGTGATACAAACATTTCGTTACCTCTTGATTTTAAACCACTTCCGGTTAGATACAACAGTAAAGGGGAAGAGCTGCCACGCGAACGTACGGCGTCTGAATTAAATATATCCACGTTAGGTAATTGCTCGTCGAGAGCCAATAAAATATAATGGTCGTATCCGAAAGGCGGAGTTACGCGGAACAATTGCTTGCGGCCAAGCGCAATGGTATCAGGCAATTCATCAGTGATCGGGAAATGGTTCTCCACATTCGACAAAGGGAACATTAAAGCGCTTTTCCCTTTACTGTCGACCGTTGAAACGTACACGAACCGCTTTGATCCGTCCCACTGCTTTGCGTTTACAGGGTCTTTAATGAGTACAAGTCCATAAATTTCGTTCTCCCTGATTTCGCCGTATGAAACGATTTTGCCTGTGCCTGAATTTCGCAGCGCCAGGTAATAAGGGAACGAGCCTTCGTCGGGTGGTGCTTCCAGGGTTAACCAGGCTTTAATCTTCGCTATTCTTACAGAATATTCGGTAAGTGTATCAACTGCCTTTTTCATGGCATCCGGTTCGGCACTGAATTTTACAAAATCGGTCCGTACAGGTAAAATAGTTTCACCTTTACCGTTTGTAGGAGTTGTTGAAATAAAAGCATATTCAATGGCTTCATTAGTATATCTGCCACAAAAAATATAATCCGCTTCTGCCGGATTCTGAGTAATTGAGATAGCGTTATTGGTTTTGTAAAACTCAATCAACGCACCACTCAGTTTTTTATACGTCGGCAACGCAACAAACACTTTGCTGCTGTCAGGAATATTCTGATCAAACTTTTTGTTTGACGGAGCATCTCCCAGATTTATCATTTCTCCGTCGGGCTTGTGCAATATCCAACTTTGGCCATTATAAAAGACTGTGTACACAGTGTCGGCTTCAGTAGGATCAGGAATGAGATTCCATCGTTGTTTCGACTTTATATATTTGAATGCTTTTTGAGCTATATCATTGATTGCGGCAAAGTCGAAATTGCTTTCAGGAATATAAACTCTTAACGCCGTTTGCCCGCTGAAAGCCCATTCGGTAACTTCAAACATATCACCGGCCTTTACCAGTTTAACATCTCCTTTAATGATAGTCGCCGTTGAACTATTTGCACCGTCAACAGCGGTGATTTTTAGATCAACGGTATCGTTTTCATATATTTTTTTCAGGATGCAATCGGGGTTGATACCCGAAATGTATCCTCCCTGAACAGTAATTGCATCTTTACTCTCGTTTTTCAGAATTGCAACCGTTGTTACGTTCGAAACTGTTTCGCGGGCTGTGCCTATTAACGAGGAGTTTTTCCGGACATCATTGCCTTCAAATACAGGCTCCTGCGATTTGCCGTTGTATTTGATTACTGCTCGCGTGCTTTCAAAAATTTTAATTGCCGGGGCATTTGCCGGTAATGTTTTTAATGCCTGTATTAATGCAAAAGTGAATGCTCCATGCGGATTGCCTTGTTCGTCTTGCTGTTCTTTTGCTGTTTCATCGTCCTGGGCTGCCGAAATTATCAGTACATCGTTCGCTGTAAGATCATGCACTACCGAAGGATCATTCACCTGGGCGCCTGTAACGGGTGCCATATGCCTTGATTTTGGTTCGTAGCCGGTAAGTCCCCTGCCAACGGAACCACTATGGCAACTATCAAAAATTACTGTCAGAATTACTCCTTTTTGCGAAAGCTGGTAAAACAACTCATTCATTTCTTTATCACGGATATCCGGTTTGCCAAGATACGAATCGGAGGGTACCATGGTTTCATCTTTCATATCGGCCTCGGTGCTGGCGGTATTTTTTATTTGTGAGCCATGCCCTGCATAATAAATTACTACGATATCGCCCCGCTCCGAGGTGTTTATTAATTGCTTAATGGCATTAATTATGCCATCCCTGCTTGCTTTTTCGTTAGCTAGGAAATCAATATTGTGTTCATCAAATCCGTACTTCGATGTAAGAATTGCTTTAATTGACAAAGCATCGTTAACACAGCCATCAAGGTTTACCCACGATCTTCCAGATGAATTGACCGCTATGGCATTTTCTGGCAAATACACATCGATACCAATCAGCAATGCCTTTTTAGTAGCTTCGGCAAACGAATTGAGATTTAGCAATACGAAAATTAAAATATATGGAATTGAGATGACTATGGAATTCTTTTTCATAAAACTATCATTTTATAACTATCGGAAAAAGATTATCAGAAATAGAATTTAATATATATTCGAACTAAGCACGGTTCGAAAAGACAAGAAAAAACAGCAGTTGAAATATAAAAAACTAAAAAGGCTGTATTGAATAAAGTGAGTTTCAATACAGCCTTAACAATCATATAGATTATAACGATAGCTTATAATAGAAATAACCGTCGCAATCCCCTGCGTCCTTAAACTCCATTGTTTTGCCGGCTGTTATACAATATATTGATTTGTAACCCGAATATAGAGTTACCCTTCTTTCAGCTTCCCAGGGTGCCATGGTACCTCTGTATATCCCATCTACATATACGTCAATGTAATAACCAGTGAAATTTTCAAAACCAATGATACAGGTTTCGCCTCTGGATTTGTCCGGTTTAGGAGCCGCAACGTCGGTTGCCGGTCGTTCCTGTTTGATATTTGGATTTTCGCCCCTGGTTTTTTCAACTTTGACAGCCTTAACAATCACTTCCTTTTTTTGTTGCTGTGCAAATAAAGTTGATACATTTAACAATGTGGCGGCCACAAAAACCACGGCTAATAAAAGAATTTTTTTCATACATAAATTGTTTTAGAGTTAGATATCAGTTAACTAAGTAAAGTTATGAAATAAAACAATTTAACAACAATATAAAAAAAATATTTTTTTATTTGCAAATATGCCGCTTATTACATTTGATTTCTAAGAAACATTACTATTTATGAAAATTAATACCGGCGGAATATCTGTTCTTGCGCTAATTTAGTTTATCCAATATTTCAAAAGTCCATTGAGTACTATCGAAAAGATTCAGCCAGCAAGCCTCAGCAACATAACATTGTGAACCGGGATTGAAGTAAGTAAAAACCAGGAAAGCATCAGCAACAAATTCCAGTTACTTAGTGGATTAAGGATATGCTTGTTATCTGATTTCGCTTCCGCTCCCAAACATTTCGGTAGGCGACACAAAACACAATTTTCCTTCAGCGTTTTCAGCCGTAAGTATCATACCTTTTGATTCGATCCCTTTCAGCATGCGCGGGGCGAGATTTGCCAGCAATACCACCTGCTGACCAATGATTTTTTCGGGTTCAAAATGCTCGGCAATGCCCGACACTACAATTCGC
>JBBSBD010000239.1:0-9424 GCA_038251675.1 Chitinophagales bacterium
CAAAAAGCCGGTGTAAGCACCTGAATCTACTCCCACAATGGAATTGCAAATAAGATGATCAGAAATGCGGGCAAGTTCCATAATGATGATCCGCAAATAATCCACGCGTTTAGGAGTTTTTACTCCCAATAATCTTTCGCATGCAATGTGCCAGCCCATGTTGTTTATGGGAGAAGAACAATAATTCATGCGATCTGTAAGAGGTGTTATCTGGTATAATGGGCGATGTTCTGCTATTTTTTCAAAGGCACGATGTATATATCCTACTGTTTGGGTTGCTCCCACAATTCTTTCTCCATCCAGTTCAATTATATTTTGAAATACTCCATGTGTTGCAGGATGTGTAGGCCCGAGATTAAGCGTCGTTGTCTGCTTTTCAAGACTTCCTTCAGGTAATTTTACGTGTTCACTCATTCAATTTGCTTGTTGTAGTTTTTCTGAATTAACTTCTTCCAAACATTTCATCGTCTTTATCTATTCTCGTCTGATCTTCTAATGGGAATTCTTTTCTCATAGGAAAATATTCCATGTCATCAACATTCAAAATCCTTTTAAGATTGGGATGGCCAACAAAGTTTACCCCATAGAAATCATAAGTCTCTCTTTCCATCCAATTGGCCGCTGAATATAGTGCGGATGCACTGAAAACATCCGGTTTATTAATATCAGTATATATTTTGAAACGGATGCGTATGTTGTCAATCAAATTATGAAGATGATAAACAACAGCCAATTCTTCTCCTTTTTTTTCTGGGTAATGAACGGCACATATATCGGTTAAAAATCGAAATTCTAATTCAGGATCATCGTAAAGAAACTGGAGTACTTTCAGGTTCAAATCTTTGTTCGAAGAAAAAGTAAGCATGCCATAAGGCTCTTCCCAGCCGGTGAGATCCTCACCAAATTTCTCTGAAAGTTTTTGTTTAATTATTTCGTTGGATAAGGCCATAAATACTTAATGCTTAATGCTTAATACCTGATACTGTTATTGTATTCCATAACTCTCCATTAATTCCCTGTAGCGGTCGGAGTTTCTTCTTCTTAAACTCTCTTTTCCCACAAGATCCTGCACTTTCATAAACCCATCTAAAACAGCTTCAGGCCTCGGAGGACATCCAGGCACATACACATCTACAGGAATAATTTGGTCTATACCTTGCAAAACGGAATAGGTATCGAATATTCCGCCACTGCTGGCACAGGCGCCCATAGCTAAAACCCAGCGGGGTTCTGCCATTTGAAGGTACACTTGCTTTACAATAGGCGCCATTTTTTTGGCAATGGTTCCCATTACCATTAAGAGGTCGCATTGGCGAGGCGAAAAACTTACTCTTTCTGACCCGAACCTTGCTAGGTCATAATGTGAACCCATCAATGCCATAAATTCAATTCCGCAACAACTTGTTGCAAAGGGCAAAGGCCATATTGAATTTTTCCTGGCAAGGCCAACAACGTCACCCAATTTGGAGGCAAAAAAACCCTCCCCGGTAAAACCCGGAGGTCCCTCCACTACTCCAATTGGTGTCTCGAGTGGCTTTTCAGTTATATTATATTGTACCGGACGAGGCATATTATTATTTATAATTTTTACAATTAGCTATCCCAAAAAAAGACAAGTACAGCCAATTATTATGTTTAATCTTTCTCTATAAACAATGAACTTACGGTAAAGTTGTATTTAATTAGAACATCGGCTAATTATCATCCCGATAACTATCGGCCCACATTTTTACTCTTCCCAATTCAAAGCTCCTTTTTTAATAATGTACAAAAAACCCGCAAGGAAAAATCCTACAAACATTAATACTGCTATAAATCCGTGCCAGCCAAGTTCGCGGAAATTTACTGCATAAGGATAAAAGAAAATTACTTCCACATCAAATAACACAAAAAGTATAGCAACAAGAAAATATTTAATAGCCATTGGTTGGCGGGCATTCCCCTGGGATTCTATACCGCTCTCAAAATTTTGCAATTTATCAGACGTCTTCCTTTTAGGGCCTAAAAGATGAGTTCCTACTATCATTAATGCGAGAAGTCCAATCGCGAATAGAAGCTGAATACCTATTGGCAGATAGTTAACTGTGCTGTTTACATTGGAGGTCGCCTGTAATAAAAATAGTTCCATTGAAAATGAAAATTATTATTTGCAAAAATACTACAGCATCAGCAATAATCAATATGAACCAATAAGGTTTTGAAATGATTTGGCATAGGTATGAATTGCCTTTACAAATTCAACAGTTATTAGAAAATAAAAACCCGGTGTTTAAACCGGGCTTTCAAAATTTCTGATATTATTTCGTTTTTATTTTTGTCTTTCCGTCTTTCGTTTTTTCTTTCGTGCTATCCGTCTTCATCTTTTCTTTTGTAACATTACCTTCATCATCAGTCTTTATCTTTTGCTTTATACCGGCTAAAGCATCTCCTGTTTTAATGGCAGTAGCATCAGTCGGATCTATCTCAAGAATTTTATTGTTGAATTGAATAGCGGCATCTTTATCTTTTTGAATATTATAGCTATTAGCAACCATATACCTGTAAGCCGGTATCAATTTATCTTTAACTGTTGCCTTATCGGCTGTTGTATCACCAATTTCAATTACTTTTTGATAATCCGGCTTTGCTAATCCCAGCTCACCTGATGTATCAATCCCCTCTTTTGCTCTGGCCCCCATGTACCATCCAAAGATATCTTCAGGGTATTTAGTTTGATACAAGCTCCATATTGAATCTGCCTTTTGGTATTTATTCCCCAGGTAGTCCATATAACCTGCATAGTATAAATCAACTTTACCATAATCCGGTTTTAGGGTCAAAATTTTTGTGTACCAATCACCTGCCTGACCATATTTTTTTGCTGCTGAAAGACTTGCCGCAGTTGACTTCACATAATCCAATTTATTTGCAGGAACGGTATCAAGAGCTATTGCTTTATCAATATACTCGGATGCAAGCGCATCATTTTTAGCTATCTCTGCAGAATCATTGCCCCCAAGTTTTAGAAGCACCCGGCCATACGTTGCATAGTCATTAGGGCCAATTTTATCCGGGTTTACTTTAGTGAAAAATTCTTCAAAGTATTTTTTTGCATTTAAGGAATCACCTAATTTATCGTAAGAATAAGCTTTTAGACCATACAAGTTAGGGAATGCCTTTTCACCGGCAGTTGTAATACATTGATTTGACTTATCAATCGCTTCCTGAAATTTTTGGGAAACATAAAGAAGAGAAGCTTCTGCATAGCAATTTTTGGAATCGTTGTCTGCTACGGCAACATATTTAGTTAAGTATTCCCGTGATTTATTTACATCGCGCTGGTAATAATAATTATACAGCCAATAGTAAACAGGAGCAAAATTAGGATCCGCAGCAATTGCATCATTATAGTATTTCATATAGATGGCTTCCTGGCCATAACCCTGGGTTTCATAAATTCTTCCAATCATAAAAGGAGCCTTGGCATTCTTCGGATCCAGCGATGCGGCAGTCTGGTAAGCTACAGTAGCATTAGCTCCATCAATTAATTTTCTGTATGCATCGCCAAGAGCAATTTGAATTGCGGGATTCTTTTTATCCTTATCTGCAGCTTCATTTAGCTTATCAATTGCATAATGAGTATCACCATTTCTCGCATCAATATTTGCACGCGCTATTGGAAGAAGTATGTCCGGAAGATCTCTCTTTTTAGTTAAACTAATAGCCGTTTCAAATTTATTTCGTGCTTCGTCCTTTCTGCCTTCCATCAAATCTATTTCCCCCATTCCTGCAAGCAGTAAGGTAGCATTTGGATTAGCCTGAAGCGTCTTTTGATACAATTGCTTGGCAGCAACAGAATCCGGATTGTCCTGGTTTTGGAGATAAGTTTGACCTAACCAGTATGCCGCATCAATATCGTTAGGGTTTGCAGTAAGGAGTTTCTGAAACACATCCTGGGCGCTGGTATATCGTTCATAGTTTAAAAATTTTTTTCCCTCATCAATACCCTGGGCAAATAATACATTTCCCAAAATAACCAGAGATGCTAAAAGACTAATTTTTTTCATTTTTTCGAATTTTCTTGATTTAAAGAATTAATTTGTTATTGTGAATTTAATGTTGCCTCTCTTACGCTGAAGTTCATTTTTGTAGGGGCTAAATATGCACGCTTGAATATTAATTGCCCCTTTTCGTATTCCAAAAAATTTGCAAAACCAGATCCTAAACCGTTATAGTTTTCCTTTAAGATGTAATACAAACCACGTACCAAGGGATAACGATGCCTCAGGATATTAACCTGGTAAGGTTTTACATAACTTTTTTCCGGACAGGTGCATAGAAGTGAAGCTATTCTTACACTTTTCAGAAAGCTTACTTGTGCCGTATCCTCTTTGTTACCTATCCAACTTACACCTACAAAACCTATCGCATCCTTATGTTTCGATACATAGTCGATTACCGCCTGGCTGTTTTTTTCAGCAAATACTTTTTTAGGATCAAAAGATTTTCCTTTTAATATAGAGTCCATTGCAAACCGTACGGTACTGGTTGCGCTTAATCCATCAAAAACACCAATCTGCTCATCACCTGTTGTGCCCTCTAATATACCACGTAAGTCGCTTAATGAAAAAAGTGAATCAGTAGCATCATTATTTACCAAAACGGCTACAGCATCGTTCGCAACTTTTGACCATGTGGCCGAATAAGATAAACTATCCTTGTAAAATTTTTCTTCTTCCGGTGTTAAGCCCCTGGTCACAATAATCATTCTTGTACTGTCTTTTATCAAATCTCTAAAACACTCAGCCTCCGGCTTATAATCGGCAATAATTTTAGCCTTGGGATATAGTGCTTCGAACACCTGGATTTGCGAATCAATTACCGGCTTGAACGATTCATCCACACTTATATGTATGGTTCCCGTTTCATTAGTATCAAGATCGGTTCTGGAATTTTCATCGTGGCAACCCGGCAACATAATCATCACTACAGTGAATAATATTAAACCAAGCACCTCCATCCATTTTTTATATATCTCGCTCATCTTTCTTTAAAATAATCTTTTTTCATTCCCCTGTAAATTCTCCATGAACCATAAATTATCACCAATACAGCAAATATTTTAGCGGGTGTGCCTTCTGTAAAATTTGTATAGAGATGAAATTCTTTTGCAAAAAATATTACAACGCCTACACCGATGTACATAAAACCCATGCCAAAATCGAGTATGCTTTTCATTTGCATATATCGCTTTGTTTTGGGATCCGGCGTGTTCTCAAATTCTTCAAGACTCATATCATTTTTTTTATTGCGGTGCTGGCAAGATAAAATTAAAATACAGAATTTGTTTCTTAAAATACAATTTCATGAAAAATTATCTTGTCAATGCCTGAAATTAAACACTCACGTTACAAATAGAAACATTGGCAAATTAAGACTCTATACAATTTTGCGGGCAGTTATATTTCTAAACTTTCCAGTTCCATTAATTTCTTCACCAAAAATCTAACCACATGACTGACTCCTCACCACGTCTGTGTTTTCAGCAAGCGTCCTGAAAAAAGCAGACGGCATAAAAAGTTTTTCTGTTGCAACCAACTTGTTAATATTTAGTTTAGATCGTTTGTAACTATAATAGGTTCATGCAATAAGATGCAACAGATGCCTGCTTTCCATAATACTTTTAGATCATAAACATCATCGTTCTATTCAAAGGATTCTCCTGTTTTGTTTTTCCCTAATGCTGAATACGCCTCAATATAAATGGTTCCCCAAAATGTAGAATCTAAAATCATATTTTTGCGCATAAAAATTTTATCAGTAGCAGAGGCCAAATAATGAAACCATCAATACCACAAGGAACCAGGGATTTTGATGCCGCAACGATCAGAAAGAGAAGGTATATCCTTGATACTATCAAAGATACCTTTGAGTTATATGGGTTCGAGCCACTTGAAACTCCATCTTTTGAAAACCTTGATACACTTACGGGCAAATATGGGGATGAAGGAGACAAACTCGTTTTTAAGATATTGAACAATGGGCTTGATAATCCTGCGAAAAAGGAGGAAATACAAAAAAGCTTTGTAGAAATACTTGAGGGGAAAAATAAAAAAAACATTACTGAGAGGGCACTTCGCTACGATCTCACTATCCCCTTTGCAAGGTATGTCGCCATGAATTCAGGCAAACTTACTATGCCGTTTAAACGCTACCAAATGCAGCCTGTATGGCGTGCCGACAGGCCACAAAAAGGAAGATACCGCGAATTTTATCAATGCGATGCAGACGTTGCAGGAAGTAATTCATTGATAAGTGACGTTGAATTTGCAGAAATATATATTGATGTTTTCAGAAAATTAAAAGTAGATGTCGACATCAAGATAAACAGTCGGAAAATACTTTCGGCCCTTGCAGAAATTTGTGGAAGTGAGAACATAATTGCGATAACTGTTGCCATTGATAAACTTGATAAAATCGGCAGTGAAAAAGTTATTGAAGAGCTTAAGAATAATGGGTTAAATCTTGATCAAATTTCGACAATTGACAGTTATTTAAAAATTTCCGGAACAAATGAAGAAAAGCTTACCTCAATAAAAGATCTATTGGGAAGTTCGGAACAGGGAAAAAAAGGCATTGAAGAACTGGAATTTATTCTTAACTATATTACCGAACCGGATGGAAAACCAAACGAATCAATTATCGTTGATTTTACCTTAGCAAGAGGGCTTAATTATTATACCGGGGTAATTTACGAGGTAAAAGCTAAAAAGGCAGAGATGGGCAGCATAGGCGGTGGAGGCAGGTATGACGATCTTACCGGCTTATTCGGGCTGGAAGGAATTCCGGGCATAGGCATTAGTTTTGGTGTAGACAGGATATACGACGTAATGGACGAGTTGAAATTATTTCCTGTTGATATAAATAAAGCGACTACAGCCCTCTTCCTGAACCTCGGTGAAAAAGAAGCCCAATTTGCTTTTCATCAAATGCAAAACCTACGCAGCAAAGGAATAAGCTGCGAAATTTTCTATGAGAATACGAAATTTGATAAGCAGTTTAAGTATGCTGCAAAAAAAAATATCCAATTTGCGATAATTATCGGATCCAAAGAAATAGAAGAAGAAACTTGTATGGTGAAAGATTTGACAACCGCAAACCAAGAAAAAATACCCCTGGCAAAACTTACCTCCTATTTTAATTAAATAATGGTTACTTTTTAAAAAAATTGCAATTAATATTAAAATAAAACTATTTCTTGTAGCTATAAAATTTACTGGCAATTAACATCAAAACAACTCAAAAATCAATCACATTTATGAAATCTTTTTTAAGGCTTTGCCTAACCATAATAATAGGAGGGATTTTATTTTCATCGTGTAGCAAAAGCAACGAAGAAGGTAAAATGATACCAAAAAATGCAGTGTTTGTAGCCTATTTAAACACGAAATCGCTGAACGAAAAGTTAACCTGGGATGATATAAAACAGACAAGCTGGTACAAACAGTTGTATGCTGATACAACTACTAAAGACTGGATGAAAAAATTGCTCGATAACCCGGAAAGCAGTGGCATAGATACTAAAGGCGGCATTATATTTTTTGTAAAAAAAGGTGCAGGGAACGATTATGATGTTGCCTTTGAGGGAACTCTAAAAAATGAAAAGGATTTTGAGCAATTCAATAAAAATCTTGATCCGGTCGCCACTTCCAAAAAAGACGGAGACATAACTATGATTACTATAAAAGAAAATAGTGTAGTTGGGTGGGACGATAAACATTTTGCTTATGTTACTAACAGCGGTTCCTACATGCCAAAATATACCGCAGACGGGGATTCAGCCGATAATCAATCGAACATGTCACGGCCTGTTGATAATAATGTGGCCCTGTCAGCACTTTGTAAAAATCTTTTTTCATTAAAGTCTGATAGCAGCCTTGCAAAAAATGATAAATTTTCAAAACTCCTTTCCGAAAAAGGCGATATTCACGCCTGGGTCAATACAGAAGAAATGATAAAAAACAATGCGGCAATGGGTATGCTTGGCATGCTTAAGCTGGATGTATTTTTTAAAGATAACATAAGTACGTACACAGTAGATTTTGACAATGGAAAAATTAAAGTAAGCCAAAGAGGTTACGCAGGAAAAGAGTTCACCGATTTTTTAAAAAAATATAAAGGAGGGAATGTTAATACAGGCATGATAGGCAACATTCCTTCCCAGGATGTTGTGGGTCTTTTGGCGATGAATTATAAACCTGAAGGATTAAAAGAATTAATTAAGCTTACCGGCATGGATGGTTTCATAAATATGTATGCCGGGCAAATGGGTTTTAATATGGATGATTTTGTAAAAGCAAATAACGGCGATCTTTTGGTTGCATTTACTGATTTAAAAATAAAATCGGATTCTTCTAAAAGTATAGAAGGTGCGCCGGGCTATACAAGGCCGGATGTCAATTATTTATTCTCTGTTGGCATTGGAGATAAACAAAGTTTTCAAAAGCTTATTGATGCGGGCAAGAAAATAGGTAACGAAATGGGAGGCAGCGGAGATATGGTGTCTTTTAATCTCAATGATAAAACCTTTGCAATAGGAAGCACACAGCAGGTAGTAACCCAATATCTTGCAGGAGGTAAGAATAAATATGACTTTACTGATAAACTAAGCGGTCACAGCATTGGACTTTTTGTTGATATTCAAAAAATACTTTCTGTTCTAAATAACGATATGCTTATTAAAGATGCTGATGCAAAAACTATTATGGCCGAAAGTATGAAAACATGGAACAATGTGTATTACACAGGCGGCGATATGGATGGCGATGCAATTACGGGAAATTCGGAAATTAATTTTGTAGATCAATCTACTAATAGTTTGAAACAACTTAATCATTACTTTGATGAAGTGGCGAAAGTTATGCTTGCAAAAAAAGAGCGTGAAAAATCCAGCTTCAATGTTCCTGATTCAGTAATAATGCCGCCACCTATAGACACCGTTGGTCATTAAGCATAAGCAGGGAAAATAAAAAGAGGAAAATATGCAATTACACCTGCAGGATGTTGTGCCGGATTTTATTGAAAAGGAAAAAATCGCCGGATCGCAGGTATGGGGGCAAGATTTTTTTGTAAACAGGAATGAGCACATACATATAGTTGCACCTTCTGGCAGTGGCAAAACTTCTTTAATACATTTTATATATGGCTTAAGAAAAGATTTCTCCGGAATTATATCTTATGGGGATACCCAAATTAAAAAGCTTTCTACGGAAGGCTTTTCTTCATTCAGGCAGAATAAGATCAGTATCATATTCCAGGACCTTAGATTATTTCCAGGAATGACTGTAAGGGAAAATCTTGAAATAAAACGTCTGTTGGATCCTTATCATCCTGCGGAAATAATCGAAGAAATGACGGAACGGTTAGGCATTAGATCAAAACTGGA
>JBBSBD010000240.1:0-9327 GCA_038251675.1 Chitinophagales bacterium
AGCCGGCAAGCATGTAATAATTGAAAAGCCTTTTTCGGTTAGAGTTGATGAAGGAAAGGAATTAATTGAAATTGCAAAAAGACAAAACAGGAAAATTTCTGTATATCAAAATCGCCGGTATGACAGCGATTATAAAACAATAAAGAACGTGGTTGAGCAGAAGTTACTGGGGGACATTATAGATGTGGAAATGCATTTCGACAGGTACAAAGAAGATTTAAGCCCAAAGGTGCATAAAGAGATCCCGGGGCCAGGTACCGGTTCATTGTATGATCTCGGTTCACATTTAATTGACCAGGCCCTACAATTGTTTGGCATGCCTCAAAAACTCTTTGCGGATGTGCAGGCTATGCGCCCCGTTTCGCAGGTGGATGATTATTTCAACATGCTGCTTTACTATAATACTTTCCGGGTGCATTTAAGATCGAGCTACGCGGTGAGGGAAGCATTGCCCGGCTATATTTTTCATGGATTAAAAGGTTCATTCATTAAGCCAAAAACAGATGTACAGGAAGAGATGTTGCTGGCAGGAAATATTCCCGGAAGCGACGACTGGGGAATGGAACCCGATTCACAAAAAGGTTTGTTACATACCGAAAAGAATGGTGAGGTGATAAAAGAATATGTGCCATCTGAGCGTGGAAATTATAATGAATATTATGATGGCATTTATGATGCAATTCGCAATGATGCTCCCTTGCCTGTAACAGCCGAAGAAGCACTCAATGTTATCAAAATAATAGAGGCCGCTTATGAAAGCAACAGGACAGGGTGTGTGATTACTTTTTAGTTTTATAAATTGCAATACGGGTTATATAATTTTTTATTCTTAATACATGTAAACTTCTCTAAGTCATTTTAAGCCCTTCGACATTTTTTATGAATTGGGCCGTGGCTTTGGTGATAATATTTTTGAAAGTTTCGCTGCGCAAACCAGGTGCTATTCCCGGCATCGTTTTCGGTAGCGTTTGCGTAAATAAATAGTTCAATTGAGTTTGCAGGTATTTGGCAACAGGTGGAATCCTTTAGATTAAAACAAACAATCAATGACCTGATCAACCTGGATAAATTTTTAGCATTATGAAATTATCAGCTTATACATTAAAGAATATTTCTCCCGCCAATGTTATTGTTCCTGATGAAGCTTTGCTGGAATTACCTGAAAAGGTTTTGCAGTTTGGCACCGGAATGTTATTGCGCGGCCTGCCGGATTATTTTATTGATAAGGCTAATCGCATGGGAATATTTAATGGCAGAATTGTAATTGTGAAGACTACATCACGGGGAGATGCAGGTGCTTTTGATAAACAGGATGGGCTATATACCGTGTGTGTGCGTGGTTTACAGGACGGAAAAAAAATCGAAGAGAATATTATCAACTCTTCCATCAGCCGCGTATTAAATGCTGCAAATGAGTGGGAGCAAATTTTAGAGTGCGCACACAATCAAAGCCTGCAGGTAATAATTTCCAATACAACTGAAGTCGGAATAAAACTGGTAAACGAAGACATCCGCAGCCATACTCCGGTGTCTTACCCAGGAAAATTGCTTGCATTTTTGTATGAAAGATTCGAGGCATTTAATGGCAGCGAAAAAAGCGGATTCGTTATTGTGCCCACGGAATTGATTCCTGATAATGGAAAAAAATTAGAATCTATTGTACTTGAACTCGCCCATTTGAATGGCATGGAAGATGATTTTATAGAGTGGGTGAAGCGCTGCAATTATTTCTGTAATTCTTTGGTAGATAGAATTGTTACAGGCACGCCGGGAGAGGAAGTAAAAACGGAAATAGAAAATGAATTGGGATATAAAGACGAATTGGTGACCGTTTGTGAGGTGTACAGGTTATGGGCTATTGAAGGGGACGATCACATAAAAAAAATATTATCTTTTGCGTGCGCTGACGAAGGAATGGCGATTGAACAGGATATCAATTTATACCGCGAGTTAAAATTGCGTCTCCTAAACGGAACGCATACCCTTAGTTGCGGAGTTGCGTTTCTCGCGGGGATCTATACGGTAAAAAATGCCATGGACGATGAAGCAATGGAAAGATTTATTGCAGATCTCATGCAGCAGGAAATAGGCCCGTCAATCCCCTTTGATATACCCGGTGAAGCCATCCGGGTTTATGCCGAAAATGTACTTGACCGTTTTCGCAACCCGCATATTGATCATTATTGGAAAAATATTACTCTTAACTACAGCAGTAAAATAAAATTGCGGTGTATTCCTGTTTTAATAAATCACTATAAAAAATATAACACGGTACCTGAATTAATTGCCCTCGGCTTCGCAGCATATATTTATTTTATGAAGTCTGTAAAGCAAAATGCGAATGAATTTTTCGGTGAGTATTCAGGCGGCCAATACCTGATCCAGGATGAGGCAGCTGATAAATTTTACAAATGGTGGCAAAATTCAGATGCGGAAAATGTTGCAAAAGAAGTTTTAAAGGATGCATCTTTGTGGGGTAAAGATTTAAGTGCGCTACCCGGGTTTCAGCAATCGGTTATTGAAAAGTTGAATAGCATCATTACGAACGGAATGAAGCCTACCCTGGAAAATGTGCAACAAAAGAAAATATATGCTCAATGAATCATAAAGTAACAAAAGTTCATCCTGCCGATAACGTAATTGTGGCTTTAACCAATCTAAAGGAAGGAGAGGAGGTAGAGTACAACGGGACGGCTTATATGATTATTGGAAACGTGCCGGCTAAACATAAATTTGTCACGAATGACATGCAGCCGGGGGATGAATTAATTATGTATGGAGTACTGGTAGGTAAGGCGCAAAGCTTTATTCCGCGAGGTTCCATGATCACTACTGCCAACGTGAAGCATGCTGCGAACAGCTTTGAAGTAGGGGAAAGAAACCTGGATTGGCACAAACCCGAAGTTTCAAAATTTATAAACAAAACGTTCATGGGTTTTCACCGACCCGATGGTAAAGTAGGTACTGCTAATTACTGGCTGGTAATTCCTTTGGTGTTTTGTGAAAACCGCAACCTGGAAGTGCTGAGAGAAGCGCTCGTAAATGAATTGGGCTATGGCAGAAACCAAAATAAAAAAGCGGAAGTATCAAGGCTGATTGATATTTATAAAAGTGGTAAAAATATTGATGAGATATTGAATGCGGATATAAGCGTCCGCGAAGAAGAGATAAAGAAGCAACGGCTTTTTCCAAATGTGGATGGAATAAAATTTCTCTCTCACGAAGGCGGATGCGGTGGTACAAGGCAGGACTCACAAGCTTTATGTGGCCTGCTTGCAGGGTACATTACGCACTCCAACGTTGCAGGTGCAACCGTACTAAGCCTCGGCTGTCAAAATGCACAGGCTGAATACCTGCAGGAAGAAATAAAGAAAAGGGATGCTAATTTTTCAAAGCCATTATACATCCTCGAGCAACAAAAAATCGGCAAAGAAACTGATTTGATCTCGCAGGCAATCAAGCAAACTTTTGCGGGGCTGGTCTATGCAAATTCAATGGAAAGAAAACCGGCACCCCTAAGCAAAATTTCTATCGGGCTGGAATGTGGCGGCTCTGATGGGTTTAGTGGAATCTCTGCAAATCCCGCTATCGGCTATACCTCGGATTTGTTGGTGGCCCTGGGAGGTTCTGTAATACTTGCAGAGTTTCCCGAACTATGCGGCGTAGAGCAAAACTTAAGTGACCGCTGTGTCACTACTGATACGGCTAAACGTTTTGGTGATCTTATGAGAACGTATAATGACCGTGCGAAAGCTACGGGTTCCGGCTTTGATATGAACCCTTCGCCGGGTAACATAAAAGACGGTTTAATTACCGATGCAATAAAATCGGCAGGGGCTGCTAAAAAAGGAGGTACTTCCCCGGTTACTGATGTGTTGGATTATCCTGAAATGGTTACAAAGCCCGGATTGAATTTACTATGCACTCCCGGTAACGACGTAGAAAGTACGACTGCTGAAGTGGCCTCGGGTGCTAACGTTGTTTTGTTTACTACCGGCCTTGGCACACCTACAGGTAATCCCGTTACGCCTGTGGTAAAGATTTCAAGCAACACAATTTTATACAACAAGATGAACGATATTATAGATATTAATACCGGTACAATTATAGAAGGCAAAGAAACCATTGAGCAGGCAGGCGAACGCATACTGGATTATGTAATAAAAGTTGCCAGTGGCGAAATTGAAGTAAGTGCAGTGAGGCATTTGCAAAATGATTTTATTCCATGGAAGAGAGGAGTTAGTCTTTGAGAATTTGCTAACGAAGCTAATGCCGCAGAGAGCCCCCAAAGACTTGACGATGTAATAAGAAGAAACTCCCGGCGTTTCTTTAATTGTTCGTGCCTTTGGGCGAGTAAATAGATTATTATGAAGAAATTTTTGGATGAAAATTTTTTATTGGAGAGCAAAACGGCAGAAAGGCTTTATCATGATTTTGCGGCAGAATTACCTATCATCGATTATCATTGCCATCTCCCGGTTCAGCAAATTGCAGACGATATTAATTTCGAAAACCTTACGCAGATATGGTTGTATGGCGATCATTATAAGTGGCGTGCTATGCGAACCAACGGTGTAGATGAAAGCTACTGTACGGGTTACAAAACTGATTACGAAAAGTTTAAAAAATGGGCTGAAACGGTTCCATATACTTTACGAAATCCGTTATATCATTGGACACATCTTGAATTACAAAGGTATTTTAAGATAGATAAAAATTTAAGTCCCGCAACTGCAAAAGAGATATATAAAACTTGCACCAAGAAATTACAAAAGAAAAAATATTCAGTGAGGCACCTGCTTCAAAAAATGAATGTTGAAGTGGTATGTACTACTGATGATCCCATTGATTCGCTGGAGCATCATAAAAAAATAAGAGACGACGGATTTGACATAAAAGTTTTCCCGGCATTCAGGCCTGATAATGCGATGAAGGTAGATGACGTAAGTGAATTTAATTTTTACCTGAAGAAACTGGAATCGGTAAGTAATGTCAATATCCATTCGTTCCAATCTTATCTTGATGCATTAAAGCAGCGGCATGATTTTTTTGCATCGATGGGCTGTTCCGTTTCTGATCATGGTTTGGAATATGTGTATGCCGAGCATTACACCGATGAAGAGATGAATTTAATTTTTGAAAAAATTCAATCTGGTACAGAACTTTCCGGTAAGGAAAGGCTGAAGTTTAAATCGGCAATGCTTTATGTTCTTGCCATTTGGGATCATGAAAAGGGATGGGTGCAACAATATCACATCGGTGCTTTGCGAAATAACAACCAGCGGATGCTTGCCTTGTCCGGTCCCGATTCAGGATGGGATTCGATAGGTGATTTTCAACATGGAAGAGCATTGTCAAAATTTTTAAACAGGCTTGATTCTACCAACCAGTTGACAAAAACCATCTTATATAATTTAAATCCTTCAGATAATGAGTTGATCGCAACGATGGCCGGAAATTACAATGATGGAAGCGTTGCAGGTAAAGTTCAATTTGGTTCGGCATGGTGGTTCCTCGATCAGAAAGACGGGATGACGAAGCAGATGAATGCACTGTCAAATATGGGATTGCTCAGTAAACTTGTTGGGATGATCACGGATTCCAGGAGCTTTCTTTCATTTCCACGTCACGAATATTTTAGAAGAATTGTTTGCAATTTATTTGGCAATGAAATTAAAAAGGGAGAATTGCCCAACGATATAAAGTGGACTGGAAAAATAGTCCAGGACATTTGTTATAATAATGCAAAGGAATATTTTGGATGGTAAAAAACGGCGTTAAAAAAATTACTGTTTATCTTATTTGTTACCTTTTTTCTCCGCTTCAAGTTTATAGACAAATGGCTGAACCCGGTATGCATTTACGGGCTTGTTGAATTGTATAGCTGCATTCCAGGAGGGACTTTCTTTTATAACGCGTAAGGCATCTTTATCTACCTGGGCATAGCCGGAGGATTTTAATATTTTTGCAACACTCACTTCGCCATCTTTATTAACGATAAACTGAACCTGGACATCCGCGGTAATATCGCCTTCCCCTTTTATCTTTAAATCTTTTGAAACACTCTTTAGAATATATTGCTGCCATGCTTTCTGGCCTCCCTTGAATTCTGCTTCCTGTAGGTAAACATAATTTTTTATTTTTTTACCATCCTCGTCGAACCCTTCAGTCACAGCGTCGTCTTTACCATCGGGGATATAATAATGTGCTGCCAACTGCCCATTTGGATAGTAGTGATACGCATACAATATTTTATCTCCTGAATAGAAAAGGGAATCCTCAACATGGCCGTTTTGAAAGTAAAGCACCTGCGATCCCACAGGATGCAACATTATAGTATCCGGGTAAGTGGATTTGCCGCGGAGGTTATTCCCGGCGACCCAATAGGAATTGCATTGATATATATTTCCCGATTTTTCGAAAACCGCATAGTAAGTTGCTTTTTCGCTCGTTGTCATTGCCCAGTTATTGTCAAAGTAAATCGTTGTTTTTTGAGCGGAACAAATGATAGAGAAAACGGAAAAGTAAGTAGCAAGCAAAAGTTTCATATAAAAAATTTGTGTTAAGATAAATAAACATTTTTTAGATAATACAAAATGGATTGATTGATTAATTGCCCGGTAAGTGGCGTTTTTATTGCTTGCATAATTATCTTTTTGGGTACTAATTTTTTACTTAATTAAAATCCATTGCTTTCATAGATGATGCAAACTATTTTACAGATAAAAGCAGTTGTTAAAAATGATACCAGCGTGGAAAAGTTTGATACGAGCCTGAAAAATTTATAGAGCTGCTAAAGCAGAGTGTCGTTTTTCTGCGATAAAATAGGCGCTAACCAATTCACGATGCCTGCCTGTATTTTTGATATCCTGCCATTATTCGCCCATGGATTAATTAAGTTGTTTATAACACATACCCATATTTCATTCACTTTCTTTAAACAAAAGTGCACAACTGTTGTTATTCTTGAATTCCATGCACAAGATTTTAGTGGCTTATAAAATTTATTAATTAAAAATTTATGCTAAAAAAACTAACCACAGTTGACATATTAATGCTTCTCGCTTCTTTCCTTTCCCTTATTTTCTCAGAAGCCCTATGGTTTTTAAATGATCACGATGGGGCAATTTTTGTGGGTCTTTGGGTGCCGTCAATACTGGGGTTCGCAATTTATTTGAAACTTCTAAATGCCGGCAAATGAGTGAATTTATTCCATACTTCGCAGGATTTATTACATTATTGTTTGGCTTTGGATTTTACTTTGCCCTGAAACAGGAGCCAAGAGAATAAATTGGTTTTACAATTTCAGGAACCGGAGGTAAGATTATTGTTTAGGTGATTATTTTTTCGATCTCTTTCCGGTAGGTTTCACCCACCGGCAATTCCATTTCATTTATAAAAACACTGTTTTTGCGGACGGCTGGGATATGCGCCTTGTCCATAGTTAAGTGTCACAGAACCATTCAAGCCCTGCGCAGTGTTTTTCTTTGTTTTGATATTGATAACACCGGCATTTCCTGATGCATCATATTTAGGAGAAGGATTGGTCATGATCTCAATTTGATTTAATTGGTTTGAGTTCATGTTGCTTAAAAGATTGGCGAGCTCGGCGCCACCTAAGTAAGAAGGCTTACCATCAATCATCACCATTACCTGCGATTTTCCTTTGAGGCTTATGTTGCCGTCTTGATCAACAGAGACTCCCGGGGATTTCTCCAGCACTTCCAATGCAGTGGAGCCCACGTTGGTAACTGATGCATCTACATTACCACCATGCGGTCAATCTTTTGTTCTATCAGCGGCTTCTTTAATGATACAGTTACAGCGCTCAATGTTTTTATTTCCGGCTGCAACACCATTGCGTCAACATCTTTTGTGGGTGAGCTACTGTTTAATTCAAACACAGTTGAATTAAGCTTGCCAAAGTTGATGGCGGATGCATTTATATAATAACTTCCTAACGGAATATTTTGAAAGGAAAACTTTCCGGTCTTATCAGTCAACGATAATTTTACCACGGAAGAATCTGCGGCTTTCATTAATGAAATGGTTGCAACCTCAACGGGTTTATTTTTATCATCAACAACGATTCCTGAAACCAAAGTTTGTGGCGCTTGTGCAAAGCCGTGAACCATGATGATACTTTGTATCAATAAAATTGTAAATACCTTTTTCATATATTTTTTGTTTGATGGCACAAACTTATTTTATAGAAAAGGACAAATTTTTGAAATGATGTGAACCGGGAAAAGTTTGCGGCGAACGGGGGAAGTTGGGGGGAAGGAATAGCTTCCTGAACCGGTATTTGTAAAAATATGAAGTTGCGTCATTTCAAACGCGACGCACCTAGTATGGGGAATTGGTAAGAATTAACATATCCGAAGTGAGCCGGAAGGAAATTCAAAAATTTAATAATTAAACTTAAAGTTTTAAATATTTCGTCAGAAATATCATCTTAAGAGTTTCTACGCCTCCCTATTTTAGTTGGGTCAAATCTGACAGAGAGTCTTTACTTCTATTGATTTGATTTTCGGTATAACTCTACCGAGTTTTCTACTGCTTGCATATCGAATTCAATCCGTCTCTGCTTGGCGTGATCTCTTAATTTCGTAAAAAGTAAGGGGGCATATTCATCATAGGATTCCTTGCGAAAACTAACCAGTGCATGTGCCGGATTGCTCGGCTTTCCAAATTGAGGGGGGATCTAAATCTATAGGAGAAAATATCGCATCTAATATTTCAGAAAAGCTTTTGAGAAATGACAACTCGAGTGCATATAATTCACGGTTCTTATAATTTTTGAATTCCGTGGAATTTCCTTTGTATGAACAACCAATTCTTATTATTGAATCCTCAGGGCTTGTTTTGGGTTCCCAATCAGTGGATAGTCTATATCCGTCCGTTTTATCAGCTTCGCTCAAAGAAAATGACGAGGTTGACGGAGAAAATTTTTCGCCATTCTTTCGGTTAGTTTGCACTACGTGCCTGTACACGCGGGTATCATCTGGTAGGCTTTCATTTGTATTCTTTGACACCTCAATCCACCGGTACGATTCTTTTTCTTCTATCGGCAATGTATTGTACTTGCGCTCCAACTTTGAGCTAAACTCCAGTGCCCTGTTCCAGATTTTAATATCAGCATAACCATAAGGTATACCTGAAGAGGCATCTAACACCAGGCTTGGATGCAACAAAAAGCCTAATCCTTTTGTATTATTTGCATTAGTAGTGCCAATATCATTATCCTTTTTTATCCTATTACTATGACTGCTCAGATTTATTTCTGTTGTATCCTGGATGCACACTACATATTTGCCTTTGCAAGCT
>JBBSBD010000241.1:0-9250 GCA_038251675.1 Chitinophagales bacterium
CTGGCCCATCAATAGAATACATGAACTCTTACCTCACCATTGGAAACATGCTAACAGCCGGGGAGTGTTACCCGAATAAATCTTTTCTATACATTAAATAAATCAGTTTTGATGTGCGTGGGTATCTCGGGGGTTAACAAATAAACTATTTAATGTCGAGCTATTTTTAAGAAAACAAGATCCGAAAAAGGAAAAAACAAAAGAGCAAATCATTAGATCAAAATATTCAGTGTTTTCTAAATTCGGTCATCCTATAGAAAACACATTTTGGATCGACTTTTTTAAAAAAGGAATAATTAAGAAAGAAAATTTAAAATTGTCTATTGAAAGTAGTGGTTATTATGATGATGAAAAAACTCCTGACTGGGTAAGACTATGTCATTATCGTAGATTGGATGACGAGGAGTTTGACAGATTGTTTAAAATTGTTGATCATCAATTCGAAAAATTTCAAATAATAAATAAGGATGAACTTCTCCATATTGTTAGCTTATTTATTGATTTATCAGATATAGGCCTAATTCCTAAAAGCAAAATTGACATTGTAGAAGCCGGAAAGAAAAATGTCGAAATGCTCAGAAAAGCCGGACATTTAAAACTTGCAAGACATGAAGAATTTCCTTCTGGATTAGATGATCAAGGCTTCCATTTGAAAGAAGTTCAAGAATTTATAAATTTTATGTTGGAACAAATTAAGGAAAGCCAATCTGAGCAAAATCCGAACATCGCCTTAGGGCTTTTAAATAGTTTATCTGAATCTCCTTTAAAATTTGAAGAAAAAATTATCCTATCAAGTCGAAATAAAAATTCCTTTTATGATATTCCAATATTAAATAGCATTGAAATCCCAAAATTTGTGAACACTTTTTTGTCGTTATCAAATTACAATAAATCCTTTGTAGGAAATATTCTAAGAAAAAGATATAAGTACCCAGAGATAAATTTGAAATTAAAAGACGAATTGCCTTGGTTAAAAAGTTTAAGAGAAAATCTAAATAGTGAAAAAATTAAAAGAAAAGGAAGGGTCAGCGGACATATTATCGAGTTCTTTTTCTTAAAATCTCTTGATGAAGCAATCAAAACCTTGGAGGCTTGTAATCCATCATCTGTGTAAGTAGCTTTATGATTTATCTTTAATATACAACAAAAAAAATTTACGTCCCATTGGGCCCAGCGGGGTTTCATTTTCGTATGCTTATTTTTTATTCGTGAATGTTTTATTAAAATGAAAACTCCGCCTGGGCAATGTCATTAAGTTAAGCAAATGACTGTGTAAAATGATAAATATGGTTAGATAAAATAAGGTAATAAGGTTGCTGACTCTTACCATAATTTTTCTACTAAGGTTTGCATTCGCTTAATAACCTTAGTAGAAAACGAATTCAATTTTTGTTAACCTTATTACCTTATCCTTAACTTAATGACACTGCCCGTTGGGACAAAAAAAATTTCTCTTCGTGCTTAAGGTGAGACCTTTTGCAGATAAAGACAAGTTATTTAAATTTACTTCATAACATCATCACGTCATGCCGGGAGATTCGTCAAATGTACACATCAATACAAAAGGTACTGCCGCTAATACTTTTGAAGCAATTGTGATCGGCTCTGGTATTAGTGGTGGCTGGGCTGCGAAAGAACTTTGCGAACATGGTATAAAAACATTATTACTGGAACGCGGACGCAATGTGGTTCATAAAAAAGATTATCCTACGGCGTTGAAAAGCCCATGGGAATTTGCACACCGCGGAAGATTGCCTTTGGCAATTGAGAAAGAAAATCCTGTAGTAAGCAAGTGCTATGCATTCGATGAAACTGCACAGCATTTTTTTGTAAAAGATAAAGAACACCCGTACGTGCAGGAAAAACCCTTTGACTGGATACGTGGTTACCAGGTGGGCGGCAAATCCCTGATGTGGGCCCGGGAAACCCAGCGTTGGAGCAGGTTTGAATTTGAAGCTCCGGCACGTGACGGCTTTGCCGTTGACTGGCCGATACGGTATGATGAACTTGCGCCGTGGTATTCCCATGTTGAAAGATTTGCAGGAATCAGTGGTAATAAAGATGGTATTGAACATTTACCGGATGGTGAATTTTTACCGCCCTGGGAATTGAATTGCATGGAGAAAAAAATGCAGGAAAGAGTGAATGCATTTTATAAAGACAGGAAAATGCTGCAGGGCCGTTGCGCAAATCTAACCCAGCCAACAGATATGCAACTGCAGCAGGGGCGGGGGCAATGCCAGGCCCGTAACTTGTGCCAGCGTGGTTGTCCTTTTGGTGGATACTTCAGTTCAAATTCATCGACATTGCCCTGGGCCGAAAAAACCGGCAATCTTACGCTTCGGCCAGACTCTGTTGTTCATTCCATTATTTATGATGAAGAAAAAGGAAAGGCCATTGGTGTTCGTGTAATTGATGCGCATACAAAGGAGTCAACCGAATATTTTGCAAAGATCATTTTTGTAAACGCGGCTTGTTTAAACAGTAACCTTATTTTGTTGAATTCAACTTCTGCACGTTTTCCAAAAGGATTGGGTAATGATAATGATATCCTGGGAAGATATATCGCCTTTCAAAATTACAGGGGCTCTTTAAGTGCAACTATTGACGGTTTTGAAGACAGTTATTATTATGGCCGAAGGCCGGTGTCCCCCTTAATGCCGAGCTTTAGAAATGTCTACAAACAGGAAACTGATTTTCTTCGTGGTTATCTTGTTTTTTGGGGCGCTTACCGAAATAGTGGAAATGAAACAACCAATGAAACTATCGGAGGCGCATACAAAGACTCATTGAGTGAGGCGGGACTGTGGGGCGTGTACATGAGTATGCAGGGGGAAGTAATTCCAAGGCATGAAAATCATGTTCGGTTGAGCCAAAACCAAAAAGACGAATGGGGCATTCCACAGTTGATAACATCCGTTTCGTACGATGAAAACGATGAAAAGATGGTGAAAGATTTTTTAGAACAAGGTGCCGAAATTCTGCAGGTTGCCGGCTGTAAAAACATTGTGCCAAACGATAGTAAACAAGCGCCGGGCCTCGATATTCATGAAATGGGCGGTGCAAGAATGGGTAAAGATCCGGCCACGTCAATTCTAAATAAATGGAACCAGGTGCATAGCTGCAAAAATGTTTTTGTAACCGATGGAGCTTGTATGACTTCGGTTGGAAATCAGAATCCATCATTAACTTTTATGGCCTTAACTGCCCGTGCGGCAAATCATGCTATCGGGGAATTAAAGAGAGGAAATATATAAATTCCGGTATTTAAAATTTATGCAGTTGCAGGTGTTCTTACAATGAACACTATTAGCATAAAGCCATCCGCTGCTGTTGTCTGGTGTTCGTGCGGAAGGTTTTGCAGCAAAGCAATCATCGACAACACATAGGGGAGGAATAAAATAACGATAGGCACAACTCTCATTACTTTAGATAACCTATGGCGCTAAACTGATGTTGGTGATGCTCCCCGCAAGGCAGGCACGAACACCAGGCATCGGCGGCGCTTTTATTTGTTTGTACATATTTTTATGTTGAAAGTGGAGGGCCAACAAAGGCAATAATGTAAATAAGCTTTTGGATAAAAGCTTTTTCACTCCAAAGATCGGCGCGATCTACTTTTGATTTTTTCAAAGTACAAAGCCTATAAAATATTTATCATTTTTTTGCTGCGCTTCGTGAAGTGCTTAACCGGATATTTAGTAATTCTACAACCAGGCTAAAGCCGAGGCAGGAATAGATAATGCTCTTGCTTATTTCCTGGTGCAAAGCGCCTGCAATAAGTACTACTCCTATTACTACGAGAAACGATAACGCCAACATCTGAAGTGTAGGATGTTTATTGATTATCCTGGTGACCGGACCGGCAAAAAGCATCATGATGATGATGGAAATCACAACTGCTATAATCATCACCATTACATTATCCACCAGGCCTATGGCCGTTAATATCGAGTCGAAGGAGAACACCGCATCAACCAATATAATTTGAAAAATGACCGCGCCAAACCCGATGGGTCTGGCCTTCTTTTTTGCTTCAGCTTCCTGGCTGCTCCTCAATTTATGGTGAATTTCAAGCGTACTTTTTACGATCAAAAACAATCCTCCTGCCAGTAGTATCAGGTCTTTAATACTTAATCCCAATGGTTCTTCTGAAAGACCATTGAGTGCTGGTATCGTTATTATGGGATCTTTAAAACTAATGATCCAGTTGATGGACAACAATAGTGCTACCCGAAACAACATAGCCAGCAACAAGCCGATGTTTCGCGCTGCACGTTGCCTGTTTTGGGGCAACTTACCTGATACGATAGAGATAAAAATAATATTATCTATCCCTAATACTATCTCCAGGAAAGTAAGCGTAAGCAGGCTTATCCATATAGCAGGGTTTGAAAAGTCGGGAACAAATAATTCCATTGTTTTGGTATTTTAAAATGATTAGCCGTTTACGATTTCTTCTTTTCTTACCTTTTGTGTCGGCACATTTATTACAGAGGGAACATGCAATTCACTTTCCTTCTTTCCGATCAGCAATTTGAATAACACAGGACCGGTAGTTATTAATACAATACCGAGAACGATCTTTTCCAGGTGCTCTTTTGCCCACGCATTTTCACCCAGCAAAAAACCTGCTGATACAATGCTGGCAACCCATAAAAAACTGCCAAGAATATTATAGAAAGAAAATTTAGCGGGCTTCATTTTTACCATACCAGCTACAATAGGGGCGAAAGTTCTAACTACCGGTAGAAAGCGGGCGATGATAATGGCTCCTCCTCCTTTCTTTGCATAAAACGCTTCCGCCTGCAGCAGGTACTTTCTTTTGAACAGCCAGCGGTCCTTACTGAATAAACGATCTGATTTTTTGCCAAACCAATAGCCCACGAAATTACCGAGCACACCTGCAACCGTTACCAGGCCAATCCAAAAAACAAGGTTGATAACCGGCACAGCAAAGGGCGACAGAATGTTGGCAATGATCATTCCCGCAATGAAAAGCAATGAATCTCCCGGTAGAAAGAAACCGAAGAATAACCCGGTTTCAATAAATATGATCAGGGCCACAATGTATAATCCGCCGTGCTGAACAATCCACTCAGGGTTGATAAGGTTGTTTAAAAATTCAATGATAGTTTCCATAATAATTTAGTGGTTGATTAATTTTAAAAAGCTTTCGCAATGCTATGATGCATGGAAAAAAAAGCAGTGAATTGAAGCCCAAGGTGGAGACCGCACTCAATTTCAATTAGGGAAAAAAATAGTGGTCATGGCAAAAATAATTTTGCACATCTACCGATTCACTTAACAAGAAAGGAAATTAAAATAGCTTAAAGCGGAAGAGAAAGGTGTAATAACCAGGTTTCGGCAAAAAGTATGAGGCGGTTATAAAAGACTTATAACATTTGTTGGCAGGAAGCGGCAATGCCTTGCTGTAAAAGTTTTCATTGCAAACGTAGTTTCGGGACGTAGCAGAAATTTGTACCGCATGATTTTTAAAAGAATAGATCGGAAGTTCGCTTTCTTCTGAGCCCGGATTATTCAGCTCATGCCCGAATTGCGAAGCAACGGATTGTTGATAGTTTTCCGCAACATTCTTTATGCCCGGCGATGCAATGCAGACAGCATTAAGAAACAGGAAAATAATAGATAACAACCTGCTTTTAAAACCATTATGTTTGCTGAAAGGCATTTTTATCTCGTTAAATTTTTGGGGCAAATATATCAGAAAAATAACCCATCAAATGTTATTGTTTTAATAAACCCGTTGCGTTTTTACCATGCATAATTGAATTGTATTTATCGTCTTGAGTACCAAAACCAAATGCCAGAAAAATTATTTTCAAAATTTTCCTTACTATCGAATGTTATAAAGTTGTCCGTGAGTTTAATGTATCGGATGCGACGTACCTTTTTTATAAATTATAATATTCTATTCGTATCAATTTCGGGGTGCCTTCTTCTAAAATAATTTTGAATTTATAGGTCGGTGTAAAATTTATGCAGTTGTAGGTATTCTTACAGTGAATACTCTTCGCATAAATCCATCCACTGCCGATGTCGGGTGTGCGTACGGAAGGCTTTGCAGCAAAGCAATCACCGAGAACACATAGGGGAGGAATGAAATAACGACAGGCAAAACTCTCATTACTTTAGATAACCTATGGCCCTAAACTGATGTTGGTGATGCTCCCCGCAAGGCAGGCACTAAAACCAGAAAACGGCGGAGATTCTCCAAACCGGAGATGATGAATTTAAGATACTCACTCATTACATGGATAAACTTTGATAACCAAGTTGGGTGGGACACCCGCCAGGAAAAGGGGAATATCAGGAAAAGCCAATGTCGCTATGATTTATTTATTCCGCGACCTTTTAGTATAGTCCATCATAATAACACATGCGGACACGATCATTTTTGGTTGCCAATTTTAGTTTATTTCAGCCACTATTTATTAAACCGTAAAACCTGTATTTATTCGCCGTGTTTTAAAATATTCTGCTCAACAATGGATAGTAAATTTTTAACTTCAAATGGCTTTTTTACAAACCCATCTGCGTTGGCTCTTTTGCTTGCCTGCTCAATCTCTGTATTAGCTGAAAAAATAATTATAGGAATATGCTTAGTCGTGCTTGTACTCTTTGCCAATCTGGTTGCCTGCTCTCCTCCAATTTTTGGAATCCGGAGATCCATCAAGATCATACCGGGGTTAACTTCTCCGATATCTTTAATAATATCGTCGCAGCAAACCCTGGTCTCTACATGGTAATTCTGCTGTTCTAAAATTATTTTAGAAACCGTTAATATTTCCGGGTCGTCATCAAAGATTAAAATACATTTCTTCATAAGCTGGTTTCCCGATAGGTTACTGGCACTGAAAAATAGAAAGTGCTGCCCTGGTCAGGCTCACTTTCCACCCATAGTTTCCCATTGTGCCGCTGAACAATTTCATAAGAAATATAAAGCCCGATTCCCAGCCCCTGGAAATTGGTGGCTCTTTTTTCTTCGCGATAATATCGCTCAAATATTTTCCCCATATTTTCTTTACTAATACCAATGCCTTTGTCTTTTACCGCAACTGTTATCTCTCCGTTTTTCACTTCCATCTTTATATCCACTACATTGGCATTGGGTGAATACTTGACAGCGTTTGACAATAAATTGATAACTACCTGTTGCAATCTTTCTTTATCTCCTTTCACCAATTGTTTTATTTCCCCGGACCTTTGTATTTTATGGTTGGGTGAAGCATATTGTACCCCTTCTATTGCAGTTGAAATCATTTCATTAAAATCAAATTCGGTGATGTTGAGAGCAAGCTTGCCATTTTGTATTTTACTTACATCGAGCAACTCTCCTATGAGGTCGTTTAACCTTTCTATAGACACAGCGGCTTTTTGTGCATACATAAAGTCTTCCTTACTGGTTTTTTGCAAATTCATCTGCAGCAGGTCTATGTAAGCTTTGGCGATAGTTAGCGGTGTTTTTAATTCATGGCTGGCGATGCTTATAAATTCATCCTTTGTTTCTTCCTTGGTTTTCTGATCATCTATATCGGTAGTGGCGCCTATCCACATTTTTATTTTTCCGTTATTATCTTTTACAGAAACTGCACGGGTTAGATGCCATTTATATTCGCCCAATTTATTTTCGATACGCAATTCAACTTCGAAATCATTTCCCGTTTCGACAGAATGTAACCAGCTTTTTGTTACTTCTTTAATTTCGTCGGGGTGGATCGTTTTTTGCCATCCACCATTTTTCAATTCTTCAAAACTCAATCCTGTATAATCTCTCCAGGTTTGATTGAAATAAATTACTTCGCCTGCTGCATTGGCATTGGATATTTTCTCGGGCATTAAATTAGCCATCTGGCGAAATTGTGCTTCGCTCTCTTTTATTTTTTGATTGTATTCAGCTTGCGGGGTTACTTCATTCCCTATAACCGATATTCCATCTATTTTACCATTCAAATCCCGTAGCGCCTGGTACACATAGGTATAATAAGATAATTCCTTTTTGCCATTACGGATTATGTACAACGGAACCTCATACCCATAATTAGATTCCCCGGTCTTGTAAACCTGGTGCAATAAATCGCCCAATCCCTGTTCAGCAATTTCGGGTACAACAGTTAGCAGCGGTTTTCCAACCAGATCTTTTCCCTTTCCCAATGTTTGTATCATAGAATCGTTAACGACAGAAATGACCAGGTCTTCTCCTTTCAATATCAAAATAATTGAATTAGAGGTATGAATAAGGTTGTGGTAACGGTATTCGCTCTCTTCAATTTTCCTTCGTGCAAGTACCTGTTCGGTTACTTCAATGGCGACTATAATAATGCCGGAAATATCTTCGCCTTGTTCAAAAATGGGTTGGTAAACAAAATTGTAAAATCCATATTTACTTTTTTTATTTTTCGGTATATGTAATTCCAGTTCGTTGCCAAAATACGGCTGGCGGCTTTCCAATACGCTATCAAGAAGTTTTTTTATCCCCTGGTCAATAAGCCCGGGCAGTGATTCAAAAATAGGTTTACCAATAAAGTCTTTCCCCTGATCAAGTAATTGTAAATAGAAATCATTGGCAATTTCAACTATATAATCTTCTCCTTTTAAAATCATAATTGCCACCGGGGCTTGTTTCACCATATTTTGAAACCTGCTTAACAGTTCATTGCGCTCAAGTTGAAGAAGAGTCCGGCGCGTAATATCTTCCATAGCGAGCAATATCAGGCCTTCACCATTTTCTTTTTGTACAGGCTGTGCATTGAAACAAATAGTGCGTTTTCCTACTAAAGGAAATTCGTAAGTATCTTCCCAGTTTAAAAGTTTTTCATTTGCGGTTTGAATTTTTAAAAGTTGGTTGCGCAATCCCGGGATATTCCACCCGCCATTCTGTAATTCAAACAGGGTTTTTCCAATAGTATCCTGCTCATTTATGGAGAAGTTTTTATAAAAAGATTGGTTGGCGCTTTTTATCCTGAAGTTTTTGTCAATTACGATGAGTGGCTCGTGTATGCTGGTAACAATTGCTTCGGCATATATCCTTGCTTCATTATATTGCTCATTGCGATCAAACAGCTCCTGGTTTACCGTTATCAATTCTTCATTGGTACTTTGTGATTCTTCTTTGCCTGTTTCCAGTTCTTCATTAAGGCTTTGCAATTCTTCACTTCCACTAAGCAATTCCTCATTAGCACTCTGCAGTTCTTCGTTTGCAGCTTCCTGGTCTTCAGTAATGCTTCGC
>JBBSBD010000242.1:0-9172 GCA_038251675.1 Chitinophagales bacterium
ACTGTGTCCAGTCTTCAGGCTTAAGACTGGTATTTTCTAATGTAGCTCTTGATATAAAAGTCGTAAATGCAAAATCTGTATTTTCTGTAATGTTCTTTACAATGCCGGTGACGGTAGTACGCACCGAATCATTGAAGTAGAACTGTTTACCTATAATTTCATCTGCAGGTAATTTTGGAAAATATAACTCCGCAGTTTTTTGAGACAGCACGGTTTGATAGGCCTCTTTCACTGAAGTTTTTGCGGAGCCTGCTATCCATTCGTAACCGATAAGATTGAAATAATCTTCATTTACAAAAACAACATTTTTCTCATGCTTAAAGATTGATGGGTCTTTTCCTGCTATTGGGATACTCACTTTTACTTCATCTGAAGTCCGAAAGGGAACGACGGCATCAAGCCCGGTCAATTCTTTTTTTACAGCAGGCCCTAATGGCGAGGTAACGCCGGAGTTGCGATAGACTTCTCCAGAGAAAGAAAAATTGGAAACAACACGATAAATACGATCCCTGTCTTTTTCAAATTTGTCAAAGGTGAAATGATAATTTACAAGCAGGTAAATCACCAATGAGGCACTGATACCGATTGATAACCCAAGGATATTTATCAGTGAAAAAATTTTGTTGTGCCAAAAATTTCTAAGTGCAGTTTTGAAATAGTTTTTAAACATGGGCTGAACTATGATTTATTTGATTATCTGATTTTTATGATTAACTCTTCCTCATACGAACCATAGCTAATATTATGAATCAGATTACTCATTACTTGTCCCATTATTTTAAGAATTTAGACGATTTCACTCTGTCCTCAAACTCTTCATCCCGAGAAAGCATCGGGATTTAGTTTTAGTCACTCGGTTCGCAAAGACTTAACAGGGTTAGCTATTGCCGCTTTCACAGCCTGGAAACTTATGGTTATTAATGCAATTGCTACCGATACAAAACCTGCAATTACGAAAATACTCCATGTAATATTTATACGATATGCGAAATCCTTCAGCCAAGTATTCATTGCCCACCATGAAAGCGGAAAAGCAATAATAGCGGCAATCAAAACAAGTTTTACAAAATCTTTGGAAAGCATTCCCACAATGCTGGCAACTGTTGCTCCTAGTACTTTTCGGATACCAATTTCCTTTGTCCTTTGTTTTGCCGTGTAAATGCTAAGACCGAATAAACCAATGCATGCAATAAAAATTGCGAGCACTGCAAAAATATTCAACACATTTAATAGCTTTATATCCGACTCATAGAAATGATTCAATTGCTCGTCCAAAAAGAAATAGTCAAAAGGATGATCAGTTGAAAATTGCCTCCAGGTTTTTTGAATATATGCAAGCGAAGAAGAGAAAGTTCCCGCCTTCAATTTCACAGAAACATACAACGGATTATCAGTAAGTACAACAGCTAGTGGCTCTACTTTTTTTCTCAACGAAGCAAAATTGAAATCTTTCATAACACCGATCACCTTTCCTTTTCTCAAGTGGTACAGTTCGAACTGCTTGCCCACTGCATTTTTCCAACCAAGCATATTTGCCATTGCCTCATTTATAACAATGGACTCCGTTGTATCTGTCGGCATGACTGATGAAAAATATCTCCCTTGCGTCAACTGAATGTTATAGGTGGATGCAAAATTGGCATCTGTTTCAAACTCGCTTGCGAGCAGATGCTCATCAGCGTTGTGCCCTTCAGGAATAATTCCATAAGCGTTGAAGCCCTGCCCCGGTACCCGGTTACTTGCAGAAACCGATATGATGTTGGGATTCTGTTTTAAAGTTGTGATAAGTTCTTTGGATTTATTTTCAAGGCCTGTATTTGCAAGCTGCAAAACTGCAACCTGGTCTTTATCAAAACCAAGATCTTTTGTTCCGAGGTAATGCATCTGTTTGTTTACAACAATTGTTGCAATGATCAGGAGAATGGAAAAAGCAAATTGAGTGGTCACCAACGTTTTTCGCAGCCAGCTATCTTTGCCTGCTTTAATCACATTCCTGAAAACATCTGTTGATTTAAACCTTGCTAAAAATATTGCAGGATATAAACCGGCAATCACACTCAGCAAAAACAACAAACCCAACAAGGCCGCTATAACTCTTATTTGAAACAAAATATCAAGCGTGAGATGTGCACTTGCCAATTCATTGAAGAGTGGAAGTATAACGCTTGCCAACACCAGCGCCATGAATAGTGAAATGGTGCATAACAAAAGAGACTCGCTGAAAAACTTTCGCACCAACTGGGATTGCGTTGCTCCTAACACTTTTTGCACACCGGTTTCTTTGGCCCTGCCTAAAGCACCGGAAGTTGTAAGGTTGATAAAATTGAAACATGCAATAATCAATATCAATCCTGCGATGATCAGCAATGTGTAAATGATACTGCTGCTGTTTGTACGGATTGATTCAGCATATAAAATATCCTTTGAGCCAAGATGTATATCATCGAGCGGTTGCAGATAGGTTTTATATTGAAATTCCTTCTCGGGAAAATTTGCGTGGAGCAAAGAAGAAATTTTAACACCTGCTTTAGAAGCGTCAGCATGCTGCCTTAGCTGGACGAAAGTGTAATCCACATTGGTCGTCCATGAGTTCATCCAGCTAAAATTATCTTTATTGGCAGGCGCTTCGAGGGTTGCCATTGAGATGAGCATATTAAATCTTATAGAAGAATTTTGCAGGACATCTTTTGCAACGCCATTAATTTTCACAGGCATATCATTGAGAGTAACCAATGTTTTACCCATTGGGTCTGCGTTACCAAAATATTTTTTTGCTGTTGTTTCTGTTATAACGGCTGTAAATGGTTCAGCCAGGGCGCTTCGACTGTCCCCTTTTATTAAGGAAAAATTAAACATCGCCAATATTGAATTGTCTGCATATACAACATCGTCAAGGTTAAGTTTTACAGTATCGTAGCTTACGAGCATTTCAGTAAACCATGGTCTGAGGCGGCATGCAGCTTCCACCTCAGGAATTTGTTTTGCTAACTGGGGAGCAAGCGGGCCTGGAGTAATTCCGTCTTCCTGTGGCTGCTTTCCCTTCTCATTAGTGACTTTGTTTATCCGGTATATGCTGCTATGATTTTGATGGAATTGATCAAAAGTTAATTCAGTATAAGCATACAACCCTATAATAATACAGCTCGCTAAACCAATCGTGAGGCCAAGGATATTTATGAAAGAAAATGTTTTATGGCGCCACATATTTCGAAATGCGAGCTTGATGTTATGATTCCACATAATGTTTGTTTTTTAAGTTTAAGAATTTGTAAAAGTGGCCGGTTATCGACGGACTATTCTCATGACTTATTAAATTAAATTACACCCTTAGTCTTCATAACATATAAACCGATCGGATTATTCAGTTCGCAGTGATTTGCTGTTGATTGCTTACCAAAGTATGTAAAGAAGGTGCAATGCGAATACCGTTATTCTACCGATATGATTATCAATAGATATAACCCAATTACAAATTCATGACTGTTCGGTTTTGATACAATTCATGTACGCTTTTTCTAAATACACAGTCCGTAAAATAATGGGAGCAGCTTGTAATCTTTGCGGAAATATTAAAGATAGAAGCAGACTGATAAGCTACTACTCGTGAAAACTCACGATGTCTTGCACAGGAAATCTAAAGGAATAAGGAACCTGTATTTTTTCCTCTTCATAATGCCCGGCGAGAATGAGCATGATAGGTACTTCGCTTTCATTAATTCCCGTTACTTTATATATTTCCTGATCCAGCCTGGGCGAACGGATATACATCTTGCAGCATGAAGCAATTCTTTGAGCATGTAAACCCATAGCGAATTGCATGCAAAAGAGCCCGCCTTCTATATAAGGTTGGTTACGCTCATACATCCCGCCAAAATAATTAAGATCTGTAGTTACTATAAATAACTTATTGGCATTTGTCACCCAACCCTGGTCTCCAAGCTGTGTATTTATTATATTAGCAAAAGAATTTTTGGAAAATACATGCACCCTGGCTGTTTGACGGTTGCATACAGAAGGAGCTGTTTGAGCAAATTTAATGGCCCTTAAAATTTCTTTTTTGGTAACTTCTTCCCGGGAGAAATTTCTCACACTATGGCGGGTTGACGCAAAATTATACAAGAGATCATAAGAAAGATCTGAAGAGATAACTTGCCTGCTTACCGACCTGGTGCCGCCAATAAGCCATTGGGAATCCAGGTTATATTTTTTTAAAAGTATTTGAAATTGATTATTTAAATAACTATCCTTATGAGATTGCGGATGTTGAATATAGCGGTACAATACACCCATTGCGGCAAGTGCCAGCAGATCAACACCATTAAATTTTAGATGATCACTAGTTTGCTCTAATAAATTCTTCACTTTTTCTTTAGCAAAATCCTGTTTTATCTCTTTAAAAGAAAATGCCTTCTCTAAAGAATGCAGGCTCATTAATAAAATCGCCTTTCGCTTGCCCAAAACATTATCCGGGCTGATAGATAACGAATGCCTGAGCCACTTAAAATAATCACTTAAAAATGCATTTCCCGTCTCCGGCATTTTTTTCATGTTCAGCAACTTACGCCCGGCATTCTTTAAATTTTTTGTGAACGAATTCTTTTTGGTTTCACTTATAGCGGAGGTTTGATCTTGTATAACTTGCCTTGGCTTGATCGAGACTTCATTCTTTTGAGGAATAACCTCGCGAAGAGGTTTTCGCGGATTGATGGCATTTTTAACGGGGGGTCTTTCGAGGCTCATTAGATTATTGAATTTCTAATAAATTAATAATTATGGCGAAGTAGAAAATTTGGCCTTTAAATCTATCGTACTAATTTTTCTCAACAATTTTCCCGATTAAGGAGGCAATTTTCGAGCCATAAAAAATTATAAATTTTTATATATAGCCACCTCCAATTTGTAGCTTTTTCCCATAAAGTGCAAGGATAATTTGTGGTAACTTTTCCAATGAAGTAATTAAAATCATAGTTACTACATAGGGTGAAGGGTGATTATAATTGAATATTTTTAATATCCGAACGGCTCTATTTCACGTTCTCCATTTTACATCGATGGTCATACTTTCTTTAACGCGAAACCTCGTGATCTTCTTAACCAAAGAAACCGGCAAAGGCTTGTCAAGTGGAAACTGCACCGAGCCTGCCGCGGTTTTATATTTTGAAAGTTCTGGTTCAAAAGTCTTAATTGCAGAGGGTGTTGGATAAAACCCAATATGATTTTTATGGGCTGCAAATGTCACCAGTATTCTCTCATAAGAAAAGGATGGCATTCCCCATTTTAAACCTTCCACAGCTCCGGGTGCTTCGGCACGAATAGCAGTAAGCATTTGGGTTAATTTTTCCCGGGCCTCCGGCGGTGCCGCTTTAATGTATCCAGCGATATTTTCGGGTTTTGCGTTTTTCGGAGTCATACATTTGCTTTTAGAATTTTGTAAAACTTTATCTCCTTAAAAATAAGAGAATCATTTATTCAATTTATTAATTGCTGAGAGAACTGAACCAATCTGTCCATAATGATAATAATCATGTTCAACGATTCCGTTGATAAGAAACACAAATGAATAATTTCTTCCCGGAACTTTATTACCTAATTTTTCTACCGGAAAGTTGCTGATTGCATTTATAATATTTTGATGGCATACGGCAAATTCCTCTCGGGTTGAATCCCAGCCTGGCGGCTCTGGCCAGTCTGCAGAATCGACTTCAATGTCATACCCGTCGTTTCCCGTAAGTTTTTGCGCCACGAAATTTCGCCACGCAGTTATATGCCTTACCAGTTCGGCAATGGAATGACTATGGCCCTCAACTTTTTTCATTGCTACAATCGGAGTAAGTGAAAATATTTTTTTCTCCAGGTTATCCGCAACCCAGTTTTGGCCGTTATAAAAGCCGTCTAACTGTTTTATGATTCTTTCCTTTAAAGCATTTAATTGTCCGTCATTTTGCATCATTCAATTTTTTTTTAAAGATCCATAAAATAATGTCAGGTCAACCGAAAAATAACGACCTGAGTTGTGGTTGCAGCTGAGTTACGCCATTTTGAATAAGCGAATGTCCGTATAAAAAACCACGCTTTTTTTCCGGTCCCGGCCTGGCAGAGTATTATCGTGCATAACTCTCGCAACTGACTCTTAACTGTGGCAACCACCCCAGTGTGAAAAGACACTTTAAAGATCGGTACCTGGAAATAATTTGCCTCAAATCTTGTGAATAAATATTTCAGTTAAAGAAATGTTAACGCATTCTTAAAAGCATTAATTTACTCTTTAAACCAAAAAACTATTCACATGAGAAAAATCAGCACTCCCCTAATTGCTCTTCTTATTTTCTTAGCTTCCTGCCAAAAAGAAAATTTACCAAACACATCGCCTGATGATACAGATGACGGTGATGGCTTACAAACAGTAATTACCAAACGTTCCTGTGGAGCTTATGATGTATTGCTGCAACAAATGGCTGCAGACCCCACCCTTGCAAGCAGGATGGATGCTATTGAAACCTATACTCAAAAAGTAATAAGAGGCGAAGTACCTGATCGCCTGGTAAATGGTGTGATAACCATACCTGTTGTGGTACACGTAGTTTACAAAACTACGGCACAAAATATAAGTGATGCGCAGGTTCAATCACAAATAGATGTATTGAACGAAGATTATGCAAATACCAATGCTGATAAATCAAAAATACCTTCTCTTTTTAAGCCGGTAGATGGAACAGTAGGTATCAGATTTACATTGGATAGAATCATAAGAAAGAAAACCACTAAGAAAAGCTTCACTACAAATGATGCGGTAAAAAAATCAGCGAATGGCGGCGACAACGCTGTTGATGCAACGACATACCTGAATATGTGGGCTTGTAATTTAGGACAAGGCCTTCTTGGATATGCCCAGTTTCCCGGCGGCAATGTAGCCACTGACGGCGTAGTAATTTTATATAGTGCCTTTGGAAGAACGGGCAATTTAATCCCGACATATAACCTGGGCCGTACTGCAACTCACGAGGTAGGCCATTGGCTTAATCTTCGTCATATATGGGGAGATGCGAACTGCGGAAATGATTTGGTAAATGATACGCCTGTTGCAAATACAGCAAACTATGGTTGCCCTTCTTACCCGCACCTAAGCACATGCAGTGGTAAACCAACAGAAATGACAATGAATTATATGGATTATACAGATGATGCATGTATGTACATGTTTTCAAGTGGCCAGAGCGCAAGGATCAGTGCTGTGTTTGCTCCCGGTGGGCCGAGAGCAAAAATGGCATTGTAAGAATATAAATATCTATGCGAAGGCTGCCTGTGATGGGCAGCCTTTTTTATTAATCGATATTATAAGTTTTCGATCATTAACTGTTGCATAACCGGTAAAAAACTATCTCATAAGAACTACTTCTGCAGGTTGCCTGTCCATTGAGGGAATCGCATTGGCGCTTTTCAAATTCCTTCGCCGAAGAAAACGAACGTGCAGTAGTCCTATAAGTAATGCAATAACCCCCTGTGCTAACACGGTATTTTTTACGCCAATATGTTCGGAGGTAAATCCTATGAGCAAACCACCGAGTGGCTGCATTCCGAAAAAAGCCATGGCATAAAAGCTGATGACTCTTCCCCGCATAGCAGGGTCAACAGTGGTTTGTATAATCGTGTTGGTTAACGTGATTTGCGACATCATGCCAAAAGCCCCGATAACAACAAACAACAAAGCAAGTGGGTACAAAGTAGTATGGGAAAACAATACAAGCCCCGCACCAAAAACAAAAGTATTTATCGCCAGTATTTTTCTAAGATCCATGCCCGGTTTTAGTGATGCTAAAAATATGGCTCCTGAAAATGCACCCAAACCTATAAAACTATCTATAACTCCAAATGTAGAGGCAGTACCATGAAAAATGTCTTTAGCATACACCGGTATCAATGTGCTGAATGGCAAAACAAACAAACTGATGAGGGCAAGCATCATTAATACAAATGAAATCGAGGGTGTATTTTTTATATATGCGAAGCCTTCGCGTAATTGTCCTGCAATATTTTTTGTTCTTGGTTTGGAAATATACCTGGGGAGTTTCATCATCAGCAATGAAATAATAACAGCAAGAAAGCTCAGTGCATTTAATCCAAAACATATATCGTTGCCGAAGGCTTCTATCACAATTCCTGCAATGCCGGGCCCAATCAATCTTGACAAATTAACCATGGATGAATTTAACGCGAGTGCATTTGGCAAATCTTTTTTATCCTTTACCATTTCAATTACCAGTGACTGCCTTGCAGGAACATCAAATGCATTTACAATCCCCAGCACAACGCTCAATGCGATAATCTCCCACACATTATAGTGTTTAAAAAAGATCAATACAGTGAGCGCTATTGCCTGGAACATCGATATAACTTGCGTAAGCAAAAGCACCTTGTAACGATTGTACCTGTCCGCAACAACACCACCAATAAATGAAAATAAAAACGACGGAAACATGGAGGCAAACAAAGTAACACCCAGCATAAACTTGGAATGAGTGAGTGAATAAACTACCCAACTCACTGCCGTTTTCTGCATCCACGTTCCTATTAGTGAAACAGATTGACCGGTAAAGTAAAGCCGGTAGTTGCGATTTTTGAAAGCATTGAAAGTGGTTATCGTCATTTGTGTTTTTCTTTTAGTTTATCATAGACGGCATTATATCTCATTCATAATCCACAAGTTTTCTTAGTGGTTCAATAGCATTGCGAAGCATGTTCTTTTCCTTTTCGGTGCAAATTTCATCAAGCGCTTTGTTCAGCCATTCTTCACGTTCGTTTCTCACTTTATACAAAGTATTTTCGCCGGCCTTCGTTAATGAAATGATTGATTTTCTTTTATCATCCGCAGAAATTTTTCTTGTAATATAACCGGCCTCCATCAATTTATTAAGTATCTGCGACATGGATTGTGTAGTAATCTTCTCCATAGATGCAAGCTCGCTCGGCAATAATTGTTTATGCTGATCGAGCAATGCAAGAGTAGAACGTTCCGTAAGAGACAGCATCGCGCCTGTCTCAGACTTAATACGTAATTTTTTTATCAACCTTGTAATTACAAGCCTCAGATCTGAGGCTAATTGATGAGTAGATGGATCGCCTGCCATATTATAAAGTTAAACTTGTAAGTTTACCTTACAAATTTACAAATAAA